>NZ_BAAAHE010000004.1:0-32389 GCF_039525035.1 Sporichthya brevicatena | reverse complement strand
TTCGGACGTTGCTGTTTTCAAGGCGCGCGGACCGCGACCATCAGGCGACGGAAGAACTCCTCGTAGCCGGCTTTCTGACTGCCGTTCCAGATCAGGTTCTCGTCGAGCTTCTCGGTGTCGGAGCTGTTGTCCGGGGAGCGCTCGCCGGCGCGGGTGACCACGAGGTCGAGGCTCGGGATGACGAACACGTGCTGCCCGTGGGCGCCCCAGGTGTAGTACATGTCCGCCGGCGCGGTCGCGATCCACGGCCGGGCCGGACGGATCTCGCGCCGGGTGATGATCGAGGCGTTGACCTGACGCTGGTCCCCCGTGCACCCGTTGAGCCAGGTCATGAACCCGTAGCCGCAGTTCGCGCTCGTGCCGGTGCGGAGCAGCTCCAGGTAATCGGCGTCGATCATCCGCCGGTCCCCGACGAGCCCCTGACGTCGCATCAGGTCGCCGATCCGGCCGAACTCCAGCGGGCGCAGGTGCAGGTTCGCGTGCGTCATCGGGGTGCCGGAGCGGTCGGTCTGCCACACGTAGGCGTCGGCGGGGATGCCGAGCGGGGTGAAGAATTCGTCCCGGGCGAAGGCGAGGAGGTTCGGGGCCACGCCGGACCGCCGCAGCGCGGACTCGACGACCCAGTTCAACAGCGAGGCCGCGTTCTGGTCGTACTCGAAGTACTCCCCCGGGCGGTGACGCATCCGGATCTTCATGGCGTCCTGAGGCCCGATCAGGTCCGCGTTCAGCGCCATCGCGAACATCGGCCGCAGTTCCAGGCCGGTCGTCATCGTCAGGATGTGCCGCACGGTGATCGCCCGGTGCTCGTCGTCACCGACCCCCGGCGGCAGGTGCTTGCCGATCGGGTCGTCGACGTCGATGACGCCGCGGCGCACCGCGACGCCGGCGACGAGCGCCGAGATCGTCTTGGTCTGGCTCCAGTTCTGTCGCGGGATCCGCTCGATCGCCGGGTCCAGCGTTCCCTCGGCAACCAGGCAGCCGTGGCGGAAGACCTTGAGGCTCTCGGCTCCCTCGTTCACCCAGTAGTCGACGGCGGCGCGCAGGGCCGCCTCGTCCAGCCCGACGGCGGCGGCGCCCGCGCGCTCGTAGCCGGCCGCGTTCGGGGCGCACTGCGGGGACCAGGCATCCGCCGGCGGAGGCGGGAGGAGCGCGAGCGCAGTCCCGGCCGCCAGCACCAGGGCGGCGACGCGGCGCGGAGTCCTCATGGCGCCTTGTTCTACCCGTTCACGCCAGATTCGCAAGGGCCGAGACCGCGGTGACCGCAGGCACGTCCGCCGGCAGCCACGGCACCGCGAACAGGTCCGCGGCGCCGAGCCAGCGCAGCTCGTCGTGGTCCTCCAACGGGGCCGGCTCCCCGGTGACGATCTCCGCGAGGTAGACGCGGAGCACCAGACTCGGCCCCAGCGGCCACTCGCCGGGGACCCGGGCGCCCGGCGTGATCTCGATGCCGAGCTCCTCCCGGCACTCCCGCACCAGGGCCGCGAGCTCGCTCTCCCCCGGCTCGACCTTGCCGCCCGGGAGCTCCCAGCCACCGGCGAGCGTGGCCGGGGCGCTGCGGCGTGCACCGAGCAGCATCCCGCGGCGCACGATCGCCGCGCCGACGACGATCTGCGGCACCACGCCTCCCGTTCCGGCCGGGGTTAGGGTCGGTTCATGGTCGCACTGCTGAGCGAGGACGACGTCACGGCCGGGCTGGCCGACCTGAACGGCTGGACCGGCGACACCGCCGAGATCCGCCGCTCGTACGCCGCCCCGGACTTCCCGACCGCGATCCGCCTCGTCGACGCGGTCGCCGTCGCCGCCGAGGAGATGGACCACCACCCGGACATGGACATCCGCTGGCGGACCGTCCACTTCACGATCTCCACGCACTCCGCGGGCGGGGTCACCGAGCTGGACCTGGCGCTCGCGCGCAAGATCGACGAGGCCGCCGCCGGACTCGGCGCCGCCTGACCCGAATTTCCCTTGCCCCACCTGGGAGAATCGCCCCATGACGATGGCTGAGCCGACCACCCTGGTCCTCACGCCGACCCCGTACGACGACCCCGTGGCCGTCGGCCTCATCGAGGCCGTCCAGCAGGTGTACGTGGCGCGCTACGGCGGCCGGGACGCGACCCCCGTGGAGCCCGCGGAGTTCGCCCCACCCCGCGGGCTCTTCCTCGTCGGCCGCCTCGGCGGCGAACCGATCGCCTGCGGCGGCTGGCGCATCGTCGAGCCCGGCCTCGCCGAGCTCAAGCGCATGTACGTCGCGTCCGGCTTCCGCGGCCGCGGGCTCTCCCGGGTCCTGCTCGCCGCGCTGGAGGACTCCGCCCGCCAGGTCGGCATCACCCGGATCCGCCTGGAGACCGGCCACCGTCAGCCCGAGGCCATTCGGCTCTACGAGACCAGCGGCTACACGGTCATCGAGAAGTTCGGCGTCTACCGCCACGACCCCGGCTCGACCTGCTTCGGGAAGTCGCTGGTCTGAGCCGGCGGGCCGGTCAGAGCAGCCCGCGGCTCCGGGCGATGAAGACGGCCCGGGTCCGGGTGTGGGCCTCGAGGCGGCGCATCGCGTCGTGGACGTAGGTCTTCACCGTCGCGTCGGCGAGACCGGTGCGCTCGGCGATCTCACGGTTGGTCAGGCCGTCCCCGACAAGCCGGAGGATCTGCGCCTGACGGGTCGTCAACGGGCTCGGGCCGTTGGCCGCGACCGGTTCGGGGTCGTCCTGGGTCAGAGCGAGCACGGCGCGCTCCAGACGGGGGCGCAGGGGGCTCGGGCCGAGGGCCTCGGCCACCGCGCGCAGCTCGGCGACGACGCCGTTGGGCACGCCGTTCCGATCGGCGGCGGGGAGCATGTGCTCGAGGTCCCGCTCGACGGTGCGGGCGACGTGTTCCGCGGCGCGGATCGCCGTCTCCCCCAGCGGCCGGGAGCGGGACGCCGCGTAGAGCACGGCCACGACCTCGTCGGAGTGCCGCACGGGCGCCGCGAGGGCCGAGACGAGCCCCTCGTGCTGCACCGCGCGGTCGTACTCGTGGGTGATCAGGCGCGAGCCGGTGTAGTCGTCCACGACAACGGCCCGACCGCCGGCGACGGCCTTGCCCCCGAGTCCCGTGCCCGGGTGCACGACGAGACCCTCGAGCGCGGGCGTGCGCAGACCCGAGACCTGGCTGATGACGACGGCGCGCTTACCGGTGCCGTCGTCCTCCACCGCGCCGCCGAACACCACCGGGAGACCGGTGAGCTCCTGCAGCAGGCCGAGGCGTTGCCGTACCGCCTGGCGGATCACCGCCGTCGCCGCTGCGCCCACGCCCACCTCCCGACCACATGCTGCTGATCGCCGGCGGGCGCAGCGCCACGCTAATCGACCGCCGTGGCTCAGCGGAACTCAAGATCCTCCGAAAGGAGGGATCGAACCGCCTTCGTTGGAGCGGCGGACGAAGTCGCCTACGGCCGGACGGCGCAGCTCGCGACGACGCGCGGGCCGTTCTTGATCCGGAACGTCACCTGGGCGACGACGCGCTCGACGTCCGCGCCGTTGCTGCGCGGGTTGAGCCGCCATGTCGCGGGCGAGGAGTTGCGGCTCACGGCCGACGCCGAGCCGATCATCCCACCCCCGGAGCTGCGGGGCTCGTTCTCGACGCTGATCACGATGCGCTGGACGTCGACGCGCCGGTTGTCCGTGGCGCGGACGCGGATGCGGCGGACGTCGTCGCTGCCGCGCTCGCGCAGCTTGAGCTTGACCTTGATCCGCAGGGTCGTCTTCTTCGGCGCCTCGAACGTGCAGACGCGCGTGACCGTCGGGCCCGCGGCCGCGGCGGCGCCGGTCGCCGGGTCCGCCGCCGCGGGAACTGCGACCACGCCGGCCACCAGTGCGCCCGTCACAACTGCCGGGCCGAACGCGGAGAAGATCGTCATGGCGGACACGTAATCACAGATGTGTAAGGGGCTTCTAAACGTTCACTTTGGTCTGGGACAGGTCACCCTCGGCAACCGCCGGAGCGGGGCTCACGGGCTCAGTCTCCCGAGACTCCCCGCTCTCCCCGGGCTCGCTCGGTGGCACGAGGTGGCCGTGCTCGACGGCGGCCTGGGCCGCGGGCTTGAGGCCGACGAACGCGAAGCCGGCGACGAAGGTGGCGAGCACCGCCGCGATCGCCGTCGAGAGCCGCATGCCGTCGACGAACGCGTGCTCGGCGATGTCGAGCAGCGCGTAGGCGAGGTTCGCGGGCAGGTCCGCCGCCGCGGCCACGGCACCACCGAGGGTGTCGCGGGCGTCGGCCGCCGCCTCCGGCGGAACGCCGGCCGGCAGCTCGTCCAGACCGTTGCGGTACATCGTCACGCCGACGCTGCCGAAGATCGCGATACCCAGCGCACCGCCGAGCTCGGCGGCGGTCTCGGAGATCCCCGAGGCCGCACCCGCCTTCTCCGGCGGCGCGGAGCCGACGATCAGCTCCGTCGTCAGGCCGAAGACCGGCCCCATGCCGAGCGAGATGATCACCGATCCGAGCACCGCGATCGTCAGGCCCCGGTCGCCGTTGTCGGCGCTCACGCCGATGAGGACGTAGAGACCGAGCGCCGCGACCGCGAGACCCGTGCCGACGAGCTGCGGCGGGGTGAAGCGGTGCGCCAGACGCGGCGTCATCTGCGAGGTCACGACGAAGCCGGCCGCCCCGGGCAGACCCCAGAGCCCGGCCTCCAGCGGCGATAGCCCGAGCACGAGCTGCAGGTACTGGAAGACGAAGATGAAGTACCCGACCATCATGAAGATCGCGAAGAAGTTCACCGTCAGCGCGCTGTTGAACGAGCGCACGGTGAACAGGCTGACGTCGATCATCGGGTTCTCGAGCCGCTGCTGCCGGTAGGCCCAGGCCACGCCGACGAGCAGGCCGACCGTGATCGAGGCGTTCGCGGTGTCGGAGTACCCGTGCGCCGCGATCTCCTTGATGCCGTAAACGATGCCGAGGACGGCGACGACGGACATGGCCGCGCTGAGCACGTCCAGACGTCCGGCGTTCGGGTCCTTGTACTCGGGCAGGACGCGCGGGCCGAGGATCAGCAACGCGGCCATGACCGGCAGGGCGAGCAGGAAGACCGAGCCCCACCAGAACAGCTCGAGCATCGCGCCGCCGACGACGGGTCCGACGACCGAACCCGCGGAGAACGCCGCGATCCACCACGCGATCGCGATCCCGCGCTGCTTGGGGTCGGGGAACATGTGGAAGATCAGCGACAGCGTCGACGGGGCGATCGTCGCGCCGGACAGGCCGAGCAGCGCCCGGCTGACGATGAGCATCTCGGCGCTGTTCGAGAACGCGGCCAGGATCGAGGTCAGGCCGAAGCAGACCGCGCCGATCATCAGCAGCTTGCGGCGACCGATCCGGTCACCGAGCGTGCCCATGACGACCAGTGCGCCCGCGACCATGAAGCCGTAGACGTCGATGATCCAGAGCAGCTCGGTGCTCGTGGGGTGCAGGTCCTCGGAGATCTCCGGCACCGCGAGGTGCAGGACGGTGAGGTCCATGACGTAGAGCAGGCACGCCAGGGCAAGCACGGCCAGGCCGACCCACTCCTTGCGCCCGGCCTGGGGCGGGGCGTCGTTCGTGGCGACGTCGATGGCTGACACGGGGTGCTCCTGTCGTTCCGGACGGCACCGATCGGGCGCCTCGACCATGGTGCTGACTGGGACCGACAACCGCATCTGAATTCATCGGTGCCCGGCGGTGACCGGGGTCACCCGGGGGGCAGACGCCGAGGGTCAGACGCCGGGGTCAGACGCCGACCGCGGCCAGGCGCAGGGCCTGGTCCGCCGCCTCCTTGGGCGAGCCGGCGGGAACGCAGCCGGGGAGCAGATCCTCGGGTGAGTAGCTCGCGAGCAGCACCACGGGCTTGCCCAGGCGCACGGCGAGCGCGATCTCGCTCAGCGTCCCCGGGCTGCGGCCGATCGCGACGACGGCGTCGGCGGTCTGGACGACGAGCAGGTTGCGGCCCTGGCCGAGCCCGGTGGCCACGGCGACGTCCACGAACGGGTTCGCCGTCCGCCGGTCGGTGCCGGGCAGCAGACCGAGCGTCAGGCCCTCGCCGAGGTGCGCGCCCTCGCAGGCCCCGTGCATGACGCCGCCGAGGCCGCCGGTGACGACGACCGCGCCGCCCACCGCGAGGAGCCGGCCGACGCCGCGGGCGAGCTGGAGCTCCCGCTCGTCCGCCTCCTCGGGCCCGACGACGGCGATCTGACGCCGTGACGCCCCGGCCTGGCTGCTCTGCTCGCTCACCTGCCCATTGTCGTGGGTGGCGCGACCGACGCGGCGTCAGGCTCGCGCGAGCAGGGTCCGGGCGAGGATCAGGGCGCGCAGCTGCTCGCTCACGGCGAAGAGCGGGTCGATCGACCGCTGGGCGCGGCAGAGCCCGATCGCACCGGTCATCCCGGACATCACGGTCACCCCGAGGGCGTCGGCGTCGGCCGCTGACCAGCCGTCAGACTCGAACGCCGCGGCGATGGTTCGGCACCAGGCGGTGAGGATCCCGGCGGCCTTCGCGGTCAGGGCCTCGCCGTCGGGGCCGGCGTCCCCGGCCGTCGGGACGACCGGGCAGCCGGCGCGGAAGTCGGAGTCCTCCAGGACGCGGGTCCAGAAGGTGACCAGCCGGGTCAGCACCGCGTCGGTGCCCTTCTGCGCGGCGCGCTCCAGCATCCCGGTGAAGGTCTCGCCGGCGTAGGTGAGCGCCTCGTCGATCATCTGGGTCCGGCCCGCCGGGAAGTGGTGGTAGACCGATCCGCGCGGGGCCCCGCTGCGCGCGAGGACCTCGTCGACGGTGACGCCCGCCGCGCCGCGTTCGCGCATCACCTCGATGGTGGCGACCAGCATCTTCTGCCGGGTCTCGCCGCGGGGAGCCATGACGCGATTCTATGGTCGCGCGCCTACTTCGGCCCGAGAAGCTGGGCGAGGCCGTCCAGGTTGGCGGTCATGCCGGCGCGCCACTCCGCCAGGCGGCGGGCAATGATGCGGCCCTCCTTGTCGGGCATCGCGAGGATCGCGGGCGTCAGGCCCGACGGCCCCGGGCCCATGCGGCCCCACTGGCGGACGGTCGTCGCGTCCCGGCCCGGCTCGACCTCGAACCCCCAGGACGAACTCACCTCGCCGTCCTCGTAGACGACCTGCCAGACCCAGCGTCGGCCTTCCTCCACCTCGCTGACCAGGCAGGTCGTGCTCCAGTCGCCCATCACGTCGTTGCAGTTGTGGCCCCGGAAGCGGTTGCCGACCGCGACGCCGGTGGCGCCGTCCAGCCACTCGGCGGCCTTCAGCTCGGGCGAGAAGCGGGCCGGCAGCGTGATGTCGGTGACCAGCTCCCAGACCGCCTCGGGCGGCGCGGCCACGCGGGTCGAGCACTCCGTCGTCGGGCAGTCGCGGTACCGCACGAGCGGCCTCCTCCGGGTCGGGACCCCTACTATGGGGCTCACCATAGTCTTGGCCGACGAGAGGTGGCTACCGTGCGGGTCGGCGCGCTGGTGCAGCCCCAGGTCCCCGGTGCCGTCGCGTTCGCCCAGGCGGCCGAGGCACTCGGCGTCGCCTCGCTGTGGACCCCGGAGACGTGGGGGTACGACGCGCTGACCGGCCTGGCGTGGATCGCCGCGCACACGCGCACCCTCATCCTCGGCTCGTTCGTCGTGCAGCTGGGGTCGCGCAGCCCGGCGTTGCTCGCGTCGTCGGCGCTGAGCCTGCAGGCGCTGTCCGGCGGGCGCTTCCGGCTCGGCATCGGCGTCTCCGGGCCCGGGGTGATGGAGGGCTGGCACGGCGTCCGGTTCTCGCGGCCCGTGCAGACCACGCGGGAGACGATCGAGATCGTCCGCCAGGTCGCCCGCGGCGAGAAGCTGGTGCACCCCGGCGAGGTGTACCCGCTCCCCCTGCCGGACAGCCGCGGCAAGGCGATCACCCCGGACCTGGAGCCCGCGCACGTCCCGATCTACGTGGCCGCCCTCGGACCGCGGAACCTCGCGGTCACCGGCGAACTGGCGGACGGCTGGCTCGGCAACGCCTTCGTCCCCGAGCAGGCGGAGGTGTTCCTCGGTCCGATCGCCGAGGGCGCCGCAAGGGCCGGACGGACCCTCGCCGACCTCGACCTCGTCGCCCCGGTCGCGCTGGAGATCGCGTCCGACGAGGCCGACGCCGCCCGCCGCGTCCGCCGGCACGCGGACGGCTACGCGTTCACGATCGGCGCGATGGGATCGGGCTCGACGAACTTCTACAACGAGGCCTTCACCCGGCTCGGGTACGGCGACGAGGTGGCCGAGGTCGCCCGGCTCTGGCAGCAGAAGCGCCGCGAGGAGGCGGCCGCCGCGGTTCCCCTCGCGCTCGGGGCGCTGACGAACCTCGTCGGGACACGGGACCAGATCGCGGCCCGAGTGACGGAGTATCAGAAAGTCGGGATCATGACGTTGCTGGCGAAGACGTCGGGCCCGTGGGAGGAGCAGCTCGCGGCGTTGCGGCTGCTGGTGGAGCTCACCGGCTGACGGCCATCGCGGCCTGCATGCCGCGGGTGGCGAGCTGGTCGGCGAGCTCGTTGTCGGCGACGCCGTCGTGGCCCTTGACCCAGTGCCAGTGCACCTCGTGCTTGTCGCACGCGGACTTGAGCCGCTGCCACAGGTCGACGTTCTTCACCGGCTGCTTGGCCGCGGTCAGCCAGCCGTTGCGCTCCCACGAGCGCATCCAGCTGGTGATCCCGTTCCGGACGTACGTGCTGTCCGTGTACAGCTGCACGACCACGGGCCGGGTGAGCGCCTCCAGCGCCATGATCGGGGCCGTCAGCTCCATGCGGTTGTTGGTGGTGGTGCCGGGGTCCCCACCGAAGAGCTCGCGCATGTGGTCGCCGTAGCGCAGCACTGCGCCCCAGCCGCCGGGGCCGGGGTTGGGCGTGCAGCCGCCGTCGGTGTGGATGACGACGTTCATGCGTGCTTGGCCAGCACGTCGGCGCTGTCGCGCGCGGCGATCAGCTCCCCGACCCGGCGCTGCGCGTCGAGGATCAACTGCCGGTACTCCCCCTGCTCGCCGCCGCTCGGCGGCAGGTGCCCGTTGAGCGCGACCGAGCGGTCCAGCGCCGTCGCCGCCTCGTCGAAGCGGCCCATCCGGCGGTAGCTGTCGGCCAGGTTGAGCTGCAGCGACGGCACGAACCCGGCGACGGTCAGCGTGGGGTGAATCTCCTGCAGCGCCTCGTCGGTGACCTGGTCGGCCAGCATCAGCGCGAGTTCGTCCCAGCGGACCTCGGACTCCAGGTCCCGCTGCACGTCCGCGAGGTAGTGGGCGACGACCAGGCGCCGGGCGTGGTCCCGGACGTCGAGGGAGTCCCAGAGGGCTTCCAGACTCCCGGACGGTCCGTTCAGCGCCGCCCCCAGGCGCTCCAGGAAGGTCATGGGACCCACCCTAGGACGTTCCTCAGTACTCGCCCTTGATGACGAAGTACGACCCGCGGATCGTCCCGGCGAGCTTCGACTTCTGGCGGGCGAACTTGAACTTGTCCGCGAGCTCCGCCGGGACCTCCATGCCGTCGGAGAGCTTGAACCCAACGGCCCGCTTCCCGCCCGGCTCCAGCGTGTAGAGCACGTTGATCGACAGGCCCGACTCGTAGAAGACGTACGTCCAGCGCATCCCCTCGACCTCGAAGGACGTCGCCTCCAGCGGCTTGGAGTCGATGACGATGTCCCGCTCGTTCTTGAGGATCTTGGCCACGTAGGCGACCGCCTGCTTCGCCTTCGCCGCCGGCTCGGTCGCGAACTCGTGCCCGTACTTGTTCTGGAAGTACCGGGCCTCGTTCGCCCGCAGCCCCGCCAGCGCCTCCGCCACCGGCGACGACTCCAGCCCCGCGGTCGAGACGTTCACGAAATCCACGACAGTCGGCATGACCCCGATTCTGGACCGTCGGAGCCCCGAGCGGCAGGTCCGTCAGGCCGAACGCAGCGGCTCGATCCGGTCCAGCGTGTCGCCGAGGGCGTCGCGCTCGACCTCCAGGTCGTAACGGTTCTGCAGGTTGACCCAGAACAGGTCGCTGGTCCCGAAGTACCGCGCGAGGCGCAGGGCCGTGTCCGCAGAGATGCGGCGCTTCCCGTGGACGATCTCGTTGATCCGACGGGGCGGGACACCGATCGCGACCGCCACCTTGTGCTGAGTGACCCCCAGTGGCTCGATGAAATCCGCCATCAACACCTCACCCGGGTGGATCGGGTCGAGCTTCTTCACCGACGTCACACCTCCTCAGTGATAGTCCACGATCTCGACGTCCTCAGCACCCAGCTCGGTCCAGGTGAAGCAGATTCGCCACTGGTCGTTGATCCGGATGCTGTGCTGTCCGCGCCGAACTCCACGGAGCGCCTCCAGTCGGTTGCCGGGCGGTACCGCGAGGTCGTTGAGCGTCACGGCCGCGTCAAGGATCGCGAGCTTGCGCAGTGCTGTGCGCAGGATGCGCGGGTCGATGGATCTGACCCGATCGCGCTGCCACAGTCGTTCCGTCTCGCGGTCCGCGAACGACCTGATCACGGGCTCCAGGATAACGCGTTGCGTTATTAACGCAATACGTTATGCGCGAAGTCCAGCGGGGCCTTCGGGTGCAGCCCCACCCCCCGGGGCTGGAATGCCTGCCTTGGTTAAGCTCACGCGGTGCCTGCGTACCGATGCCGTTCCCACGACCGATCCGACTGCCGCGACGTCGTCTGCCGTCGTCAGGCCGAACGAGCCGGCCTGATCACCCCGACCGCCGCCCGGCCCCGCAGTTCCGGTGGAAGCTCCGGCGGGGGCGCCCGCACGCCCGTGACCAGCGCAGCCGCCCAGGCCCGGACCCGCGCCCGTGCCGGCGAGCTCTGGCTCGGCCCCGCGACCGTGACGTACTCCTCCTACGGCCAGGTCACCGGCTCGACCGCCCACCTCCCCGGCGGCGTCTGCAAGGTCCGCGGCGAGAACCCGGACTCCACCGGCCTGTTCGAGGGGTGGGGCCGCATCGAGAACACCCCGAACGCCATCGAGCAGTTGATCAGCGGCAACCCCGTGATGGCCACCGACGGTTCCGGCCTCATGGCCGTCCGGTTCTGCCAGTCCTGCAAGACCGTCCTCGGCTGACCCGCATCCCCCGTGACGTCAGCGAGATCGAGCGCTATGACGCGCGATCCCGCTGACGTTACGAGACATCAGACGTTGAAGCGGAACTCCACGACGTCGCCGTCGCGCATGACGTAGTCCTTGCCCTCGATGCGGACCTGGCCGCGGGCCTTGGCCTCGGCCATGGAGCCGGCGGCGACGAGGTCGTCGAAGGCGACGACCTCGGCCTTGATGAAGCCGCGCTGGAAGTCGGAGTGGATGACGCCGGCGGCCTCGGGGGCGGTGTCGCCCTTGTGGATGGTCCAGGCCCGGGCTTCCTTCGGACCCGCCGTCAGATAGGTCTGCAGGCCGAGGGTCGCGAAGCCGACGCGGGCGAGCAGGTTCAGGCCCGACTCCTCCTGGCCCGTGGACTGGAGCAGTTCGAGGGCCTCGTCCTCGTCGAGCTCGATCAGCTCGGACTCGATCTTCGCGTCGAGGAAGATCGCCTCGCTCGGGGCGACGAGGGCGCGGAGCTCGGCCTTGAGGGCCTCGTCGCCGAGCTCGCCGGAGTCCATGTTGAAGACGTAGAGGAACGGCTTCGCGGTGAGCAGGTGCAGCTCTTTCAGCGGCGCGGGGTCGAGGCCCGCGGCGTAGATCGTGCGCCCGGAGTTCAGGACCTCCTGCGCGGCCAGGACGGCGTCGAGGGTCGCGGCGTTCGCCTTCGCGAGGTCCTTCGAGAGCCGCGTCTCCTTCTGCAGGCGCGGCAAGACCTTCTCGATCGTCTGGAGGTCGGCGAGGATCAGCTCGGTGTTGATCGTCTCCATGTCGGCCTTCGGCGACACGACGCCGTCGACGTGGACGACGTCCGGGTCGTTGAAGACCCGGATCACCTGGCAGATCGCGTCCGACTCACGGATGTTCGCGAGGAACTTGTTTCCGAGGCCCTGGCCCTCGGAGGCGCCCTTCACGATGCCGGCGATGTCCACGAAGCTCACGGTGGCCGGGATGATCTTGGCCGAGCCGAAGATCTCCGCCAGCTTCTCCAGGCGCGGGTCCGGGACGCCCACGACGCCGACGTTCGGCTCGATCGTCGCGAACGGGTAGTTCGCCGCGAGCACGTCGTTCTTGGTCAGGGCGTTGAAGAGGGTGGACTTGCCGACGTTGGGCAGGCCGACGATCCCGATGGTGAGACTCACGTGGCGGGAGTCTACGCACCGCCCGCGCGGGCCGGTTCAGCCGCGAAGAACCCCGCCTTCCAGCTGACCTCCGCGAGCAGGCGCTGCCCGGACGTGCTCGGGTGGAAGTAGTCCCACTTGCTGACCTGCCCGAGCTGGAACCGCGCCCGGAACACGGCCCCGCCGTCGTAGCGGCACTGCGGCCCGTACGCGGCGCACTCGGCCTCCAGCACCGCATTGAACTGCTTCACCCGCGTCCGGACGCGCTCGCGGCGCTCGACGTCCTCCCGCCGCTCGGAGGTGGGGTATGCGAGCATCGACGGGCAGACGTCGAGCCGGTCCCACACCTGGCGGACCTGCCAGCGGCCCTTGCCGATCTCCCACAGCCGCCCGACGTCGGGGATGCTCGCCACGAGCACCCGCGCCTGCGGCGCCCCGGTGCGCAGCACCTCCAGGCCCTCCCGGATCGCGGCGCGGTAGTCCGCCACCGGCGTCATCGCGTCCTCGGAGGAGGTGCAGACGTCGTTCGCACCGATCTCGACCGTGACGTACCGCGCCCTGGCCTCCGCCGCCTGAGCCGCCTGCCCGGCCAGCGCCGCGGCCTTCGCCCCGCTGCGGGCGAGGTTGACCGCCCGGATCCGCACCCCGGTCGCCACCGGCAGCCGCTGTGCGTGGCTGCGGACGGCGGCGTCGCCGCCGGTGCTCCAGGACCGCTTCGGGCAGTCCCGGTAGAAGCCGCACGCGTTGAAGCCGCGCGTGATCGAGTCCCCGAGCGCGACGGCGACGACCGGCGCCGGCTTGCGCGCCGCCGCGGCCGGCGTGGCCGCGGGAGTCAGGGCGGCGAGCAGCGCCGTCGCCGTCGCGACCGCCCGGAACCGTCGTGTCGCCGAAAGAACTGCCATCGCCGAGTCCCCCAACCCGCGGCCTCCCCAGGACCTGCGCCGAACCCTAGACCGGGCGAATCGGGACGCACCAGACGTGACCGGGGCCGAACTGTCGGTGGTCCCCGGCATCGTGTGACGCATGATCGAACTGGGATCGGTGTTCCTCCTGGGGCTGGTGCTGGGCGCCGTCCTCGGCGTCACCGTGGCCGTCCGCCTCGCCGACCGGAACAGGCCGAGCGAGCGCCGCCCGGTCCCGCCGGGCGACCTCGACGACACCCTCGGCCGCCTGGAGGTCCGCCTCCGGGAGCTCGAACTCGCCCGCGCCGGCGCGTACGGCGCGCTCACCCAGCAGGTGAGCATGACGCGGGAGGCGACCGAAGCCCTCGCGATGCGGACGGGCGAACTGTTGACCGCCCTGCGCGCCCCGCAGACCCGCGGTCGCTGGGGCGAGCTGCAGCTGCGCCGCGTCGTGGAGCTGGCCGGGATGGCCCCGCACTGCGACTTCACCGAGCAGGTCAGCACCGCGACCGCCGACGGCACGCTCCGGCCGGACCTGGTCGTCCGGCTCACCGGCGGGCGCACGATCGTGGTCGACGCCAAGGTCTCGCTCGCCGCGTACCTGGAGGCGAGCGCGGCGCCGGACGAGGCCCGCCGCGAGGAGCGCCTGCGCGCCCACGCCCGGGCGCTGCGGACCCATGTCGACCAGCTCGCGGGCAAGGAGTACTGGCGCAGCGTGGCCGGCAGCCCCGAGTTCGTCGTGCTGTTCCTGCCGGGCGAGGCGTTCCTGTCCCCCGCGCTCGAACGCGACCCCGCCCTGCTGGAGCACGCCCTCGGCGCCCGCGTGATCATCGCCACCCCCACGACGCTGGTCGCGATGCTGCGCACCGTCGCCTGGAGCTGGCAGCAGGACAGCCTGACCACCCACGCCCGCGAGGTGTTCGACCTCGGCCGGGAGCTCTACGCCCGCCTGGCCACGATGGGCGAGCACGTCGACCGGCTCGGTCGCTCGCTCAACCGTGCGGTCGCGGATTACAACGCGACCGCCGGATCGCTGGAGAGCCGCGTGCTGGTCACCGCCCGCCGGTTGCAGGAACTGCGCGTGGTGGGTGACGACCTCCCCGCGCCGCGCGGGGCCGACGCGTGCGCCCGGCCGCTCACCGCCCCGGAACTGCTGCGGCCGTGATCCAGCTCTCGACCTAGAGTGGAGGGGTGACTTCTCCCGCCGCTCCCGCCCGCCGCCGCGTGCTCCTCGCCGCCCCGCGGGGTTACTGCGCGGGTGTCGACCGCGCGGTGCAGACCGTCGAGAAGGCCCTGGAACTCCACGGCGCTCCGGTCTACGTGCGCAAGGAGATCGTCCACAACCAGCACGTGGTCGCGACGCTGCGCGAGCGCGGCGCGATCTTCGTCGACGAGACCGACGAGGTGCCTGAGGGCTCGCTGGTCGTGTTCTCCGCCCACGGCGTCGCGCCGGTCGTGCACACCGAGGCGGCGGAGCGGTCGCTGCGGACGATCGACGCGACCTGCCCGTTGGTCACCAAGGTCCACAACGAGGCCCGCCGGTTCGCCGCGCAGGACTACGACATCCTCCTGATCGGCCACGAGGGCCACGAGGAGGTCATCGGCACCTCCGGCGAGGCCCCCGAGCACATCCACCTCGTCGACGGCCCCGACGACGTCGCCAACGTGCAGGTCCGCAACCCCGAGCACGTGGTCTGGCTGTCGCAGACGACGCTCTCGGTCGACGAGACCGTCGCCACCGTCGGCAAGCTGCGCGAACGCTTCCCCGCGCTCGTCGACCCGCCGAGCGACGACATCTGCTACGCCACCCAGAACCGTCAGGTCGCGGTGAAGCAGATGGCCGGTCAGTGCGACCTGTTCCTCGTGGTCGGCTCGCGCAACTCCTCGAACTCGGTGCGCCTGGTCGAGGTCGCCCGCGAGTACGGGGCGAAGGACGCGCACCTGATCGACCACGCCGGCGAGGTCGACGAGACCTGGCTGGACGGCGTCGGCACCATCGGCGTCAGCAGCGGCGCCTCGGTGCCCGAGGTGCTCGTCCGCGGCCTGCTGGAGTACCTCGCCGAGCGCGGCTTCGGCGACGTCGAGGAAGTGCGGTCCGCCGAGGAGACGCTGCTCTTCAGCCTCCCGAAGGAACTGCGGGGGATGAAGGAGCAGCGCCGCCCCGGCGCCTGACTTCTCGTCAGGTACTAACTCACCGCTCCGGCCGGATCGGCAGTCCCGCGACACCCGGGATCGTCGACTCCGGCGGCCCCGGCGGCGGGGCCGGGATCGACTTCTTCGCCGACTCCGCGTGGGCGTCGTGGTTCACCGGCGGCGCCGCCGGCGCCTTCTTCGGCTTGTCGGCCTTCTTGCCACCCGCCTTCTTGGCGTCCGTCTTCTTGCCGGTGGACTTGCCGGTGGACTTGCCGTCCTTGGCCCCCTTCGCGGGCTTGGCCGCCTTGGCGTCGACGACGTGCATCGTCATGAACATGTCCGGGTGGAACCGGCACGTCAGCGTGTAGTCGGCGACCTGGGTGAAGGTCCACTCGAAGTGGGCCCCCGGCGGGATGTCCGGCGAGTTGATCTCCGCCCCGCCCTGCTGCACGACACTGTGGATCGTCTGGTCGGTCTCGTAGTTCGTCCAGTGGACGGTGTCGCCGACGGTGACGGTCATCTCGAACGGGTTGAACTGCAGGTTCTTCTGACTCACCTCGTGCGATCCGGCCGACGGCCGTCCTTCCTGCGCCCCGGCGCCGGAGGGGCTGGTCGCAACCAGCCCCAGGACCAGCGCCGACACGGCGACTCCCCGCGTCCAGGGAAGCTGCGTGTACCTGCGAGTGCGCATCGGAATTCTCCTCATCGTTTCTGATGGTGCGTCAGTCAACGTCGTCCTGCTCATGCGCCCATCACCTGGGCCTCGAACGGCACGATCACCAGGGCCTCGCTGCCGTCGACGTCCCGGACCGTGATCCCCAGCTCCCACTGACCCGCCCGCGGGACGGTGAAGGCGCTGAAGAAGTGGCCCTGGCCGCTGCTGCTCAGCGGGCTCTGGCTGGACCGTTCCTGCGTCCCGCCGACGGTGCGCAGGTCCACGAGGACCGATCCGACGGGTAGGGGACGTCCCTGGTCGTCGGTGACCGAGACGTGCAACTCGTTGGGCAGCCCGCCGAACGCCGGGCTGATGACCGCCTGGATGAACCCGCGTCCCTTGGCCGGCCCCTCCGGGACCTCGAGCGGCTTCCGGAACGCCACCGGCTCCACGCCGGCGGCCGGCTTCGCCAACCGGAACCCGATGGTCAGGTCGGCGGGCGAGGCGGCAAGCAGCGCACGGTTCGTGCTCGCCGAGGAGTGCGCGGCCAACGCGGCCTCGTGCGCCGCCTCGGCCGGCTGGGTCGCGACCAGCGTCGCCGTCACCGCGAGGACGACGGCGCCGAGACTGGTCTCCAGCGCGACCACGCGGCCGAGCCGCGTCGAGCCCACCTCCACCGCCGCCGACCGCGCCGTGCTGACGCCGGCGCGCCGGGACCCCCGGCCCTCGGGGACCGCGTGCGCCGCCACCAGACGCGGCGTGGCCCACCACCGGGCGAACCCGCCGAGGGCGACGATGCCCAGGACGAGGCCGACCTTGACCATCAGCCAGTCGCCGTAGGTCGTGGAGGTCAGCGCGTCGGCCGACCCCACCTGACGCCAGGCCTGGATCACGCCGGTGGCCACGAGCGCGACGACGCAGATCGTCGCCGTCCGCGAGAACATCGGCACGGCCTTGGTGAGCGCCGCGGAGTCCTTCACCTTCAGCAGCAGCACGAGCAGCGCCGGCATGCCACCGAGCCAGGCGCTCATCGCCATCATGTGCACGAGATCGACCGGCAGCGTGACGAACCGGCCGCTCCCCTCGGCACTGTGGGTCGCGAGACTCCAGGTCAGGGCGAGTGCCCCTCCCCCGATCAGCGTCGCCGCGACCGGACCCGGGCCGCCGACGCGACCGGACCGCCGGGCCCGGCGCAACCACAGCGCGAGCGCGACGACGACCGCCGCGAGCAGCGCGAGCCGGACGAGCAGCAGCTTGCCGATGCGCGTCGAGATCCCGTAGTCGAGTCCGTCGACGATGCCGGAGAGCCCGGTCCCCTGCACGTAGGGCCCGTACAGGAGCAGACTCGCCGTCGACGCGGCGGCGAGCGCCCCGAGGCCGTACCAGATCATCCGCCGCACCGCCGTCACGCCGAGGCCGCCGGGCCAGGCGAGGACGAGGAGCAGCAGCGTCCCGACGGCGAGTGCCAGACCCACGAACGCGGTCCAGCGCGCGATGCCCAGATAGAGCCCGAGCGCCCCGCCGTCGGAGACCAGCGCGTCCGGGGTGGCCGACGCCGTGGCGACGCCGACGCTGAACCGGAAAGAGCCCTGCAGCGGATGGCCGTCCGCGGACACCACCCGGTAGAGCACGGTGCGGGTTCCCTGGGCCAGGTCGGCCGGGAGGGTCACCTCCAGGGTGTTCGGGTTGGCCGCCACGTGCACCGGGTCGCTCACGGCCAGCGGGGCGCCGCTGGGTTCGAGCACCTGCACGAGGGCGGTCTTGAGATCGATCGCGTCACTGAACGTCAGCGACACGGTCTTCGGAGCCGCGGCCAGGACCTGGTCCGGCCGCGGGGCGGTGCCGATCAGGCTCGCGTGTGCCGCGGCGGGCGTCGCCAGGCCGAGCAGCGCGAGACCACTCAGCAGGGCGACGACCACCGCCGCGGCGAGACATCGCCAGGGGGCAAGGGCGGATGATCTCCGCGGGGCACGAACCATCAGTGACCCGGTTCGAAATCGATCCGTCCGACCGGCTTCGCTGCCGCGGTGTCCCCGACACCCGGGACGTGAGGAACCGTCACGGGGTTCGCCTCCGCGACGTCGAACAGCGTCGCCATGCCGGTCATGCCGGCAGCCGTCTCGGAGTGGCTGAAGATGTGGCAGTGCATCATCCACGCGCCGGTGCGCGTCGGGACCCACAGCAGGTCGTAGGTCTGCCCCACGCCGAGCACGACGGTGTCGGCCTTGTAGGGCAACGGCAGCTTGTTGCCGTCCTGCGCCACGACCTCGAAGAACCCGAGGTGCAGGTGGATCGAGTGGATGAACTCCGGGCCGGCACCGATGATCCGGATGCGCACGCGCTCACCCACACGGGCGGCGAGTCGCTTGGTCTCCGGGAACGCCTTGCCGTTGATGACGAAGCCGAGCGCCCCGTCGGAGAAGATCATCGTGTAGTCGCGGTCCGAGGCGATGTCGCCGACCGCCGGGACGACGTAGAGGCCGCCGAAGACGCCACGGCCCTCCTGGTCGCCGTGCATGTGCGAGTGGTACCAGTGCGTCCCGGCGCTGATCGCCGTCCACTCGTAGACGTGCTCCTTGCCCGGGTGGATGACTCCCTGGGTGATGCCCGGCACGCCGTCCTGCTCGTTCGGCAGGTCCATGCCGTGCCAGTGGATCGAGGAGCCCTCCTTCATCTTGTTGATGACGATGATCTTGAGCTTGTCCCCCTGGTTGACCCGGATCGTCGGGGCGGGGATCGAGCCGTTCACCGACAGGCCGTCCTTGACCAGACCCTCGGCGGTGCGCTGCTTCTTGGGGGCGAGAACGAGGCGGAAGACCTTCTGGTCCCCGATGAGCTCCCACGGCGCGAGCGTCGTCCCGTCACCGAGGTCGACCGCCTCCTGCGAGGTCTGCGGCGCGACCGGAGCCGCCGGAGCCGCATCGGGTGCGGACACCGCCGACTGTGCGACGGTGGCCCGGCCGTGGTCGGACTCGGGGACGAAGCGCGCCAGGGCCGGCAACGTGCCCAGCGCGACGAGCACGAGCGCGGTGCTCAGTGCGGTCGACGAGCGCCGGCGGGGGCGGGTGTGGCGGCCTCGAGCGTGGTGGTTCGACATGCAATCCCTTTCCGGGGGGAGAAAGGCCGGAGCCGGGGGGCGCGGAACGCGCCCCCCGGTCCGGGTGGTCAGTGCGTTACGACCTGACGGTCAGTCAGCACTTGCTCTTGTACTTGACGGGGTTCCGCTGCTTGCAGGTGAGCTGCTTGTTGGTCGCGTTCTTGGGAACGCGCTGCACCCAGCCCTCGTAAGCGAGCGGGACCGGCAGGACGCCCTGGCCACCGAAGCCGTTGAACTCGGAAACCGTGTCGTCCATCTGCGTCGCAGAGGTGGAGTCCGCCAGGAGCGTTCCCACCACCGCCGCGTCGGCCGGGCTGCCGTCACCGTTCGGGTCGATGTCGATGACATCGATGACGTTCGCGAACTTGCTGGTGACGTAGCCGTAGTAGCCGCCGCCCTTCTTGGCGCCGAAGTTCACGCCGTGGCAGCCCGCGTGGCAGGGCAGCCAGGCCACGATCTTGTCCGTCTTCGGGTCGAGGATCGTGAGGTTCGACGTCAGGGTGTTGGCGTTGATGATGCCGGAGTTGTCCGGCGCCACCGCGATCTGGATACCGAGGCCACCCCAGTTGCCGGCCGGGCCGCTGTAGGGGTCGTACTCCTCCCAGAGGTCGATCTTCTTGTAGTCGACCTTGCTGCCGTCGTCCGCGATGCACGCCGCCTTGGTGTGCGAGATGCAGCTGATGGACGCACCGAGGAAGTCAGCCATGTACGACTTGGTGCCGGTCGGGTTCATGCCCGTGGCGATCGGGAACTCACCGGTCTGCTTGTGGACGAAGGTGCCCTTCTTGATGTCCACGAGCGAGGCGTTGTACAGGTTGACGTTCGGCGTGGCCATCCACTTGGCGTCACCGGACATCCAGTGCGCGTGCGGGTGGGCAACCAGCTCGTCCGGCGACCCCACGGGGAGACGACGGTCGATGCGCGTGCCGCCCGGGGCGATCTCCATGACCGCGCCACCGCCGCCGAGGGCCACGTGCAGCTGGTCGGTGTCGGTCCGGCTCATGACGTGCGTCGGGCCGGGGCCGACCTCGATCCGGCGGATCAGCTTGCCGGTCGCCTTGTCGAAGACGTCGAGCATGTTGCTGAACCACTCGGTTTGGTACAGGTACTTCTCGTTCTTGTCGGTCCACATGTTGTGCGGGTTGTTCATGTTGATCTCAGGAGCAGCGATCTTGCGATCGATGGTCCAGGTCTCCGCGTTCAACAGCGTGGCCGCGCCGGACTTGGTCTTGCCGGCGTACCTCTCCATCTGCGTGTCGAACCAGACCTCGCCGACACCCGGGGTGGCCGGCTTGGTGCCCGCCTTCTTGAGGGTGCTCGGGAGCGAGAACAGGTCCTTCATGTAGGTCTCGAGCATGACCAGCTGCGGGGAGCCCGACGAGTCGAACGTCAGCAGCGGGGCCGGCGCGAAGCCCGGGTCCCAGATGGTGGCCTCGGCGTCGCTGTAGTGCTGCCAGTTGCCCGGGTTGGTGATCACGAAGAACTTCTGGACGAGCTGCCAGACGATGTTCGCGTAGGACGGCACGTTCATGCCGCGGGACTTGATGTGGAGCTTGTTGCCGAAGTCGACACCCGGGGTCAGCGGGTCGTCGACCGCGACGGCGCCGAGCATGTACGGGTGCACCTTGCAGGCGAACGCGTACAGGCCGGGCTGGGTGAGCTCGACGGTGCGGTCACCGATCCAGGCACCCGCCTGGTCGAACGGCATACCTGAGGCGCCGTCAGGCCAGATGATGGCCGAAGCCATGTGAGCCGTGTCGGTGTTCTCCGCCCCGACGTTGAAGTTGATGGTCACCGGGAGGAGGGCCGCGTCGGCGGCGCGGATCCCCTTGGTGAGGTTCATCAGCTTCGAACCCGCCGGGCTCTTCATCATGTCGAGGGGCTTGTCGGCCGGGGCCGCGGAGGCCTCGGCGACGAACTCCTTGATCAGGACGTCGAGCTCGCCGAGCCGCGCGTCGTTGGCGGGCAGGAGCTGCGCCGCCGTCTTGCGCACGGTGTCGAGGTTGAGCAGCTTGGTCACGTCGACGCCCAGGTCGGCGTAGGTGGGCGAGTTCGCCCCGTCCGCCCGGACGCTGTGGACCTGCTCCGCCATGTCGAGGTTCATGACCTCGGCGAGGTCCGCGCCCGAGAGCGCGCCCTTGCCGATGACGCTGGCGGTGTTGCCGACGATGTCGCCGACCGAGTTACCGAGCACACCTGCCGGGTTGAGGGTGGGCATCTCCGCGACCGCGAGCGACTGCGTGCCGAAGATGTCCGTTCCGGTGTCGAACCACTTGCCCTGGTCGTCCCGCAGCGTGAACAACGCCGGCTGGGGACCGAAGGCAACCGGAGGAGCCGCCACGGGCGCGGCCGCGGGCGCGGCGGCGACCGGGGACTCGTCCGTCGAGGCGACCGCGCCGGGCGCGACACCAATCATGGTCATGGCCAGAGCCGCTGACACGGCTACCGACCGTCCCACTCCCGGCCGACCCGCAAGGGTCAGCAAGGAAGGGACTTTGCGCCTGCCTGCTGAGCGCATTCGTTGTCTCCTTCATGTGGACCGGCGCTGCGTAACCCGCCGTTGGGCTCCGAGGTCCGGGGGTGCTTCTGCGACAAGCTCAGGTGCATCCGGGGTGGCGGGCATTTCTTCCGAAGGCGCTGTGCTGTCCCGATTACGGCGGTTTGCGGTTTCCTGAGAGCGCGCTATGCGTTACGCGCAGATCAATTGGGATTCGCCGGGAACCGATCGCACCGTGAGTGCGACGCAACGCGGGAAACGTGCTCACTCGGAGATCTGCCGTTAATCCGGGCGAATCGATCCCGACTCAACCCGCTCGCACGATGGAGCTCCCCCGCCCGGAAGGACTCCGACGTGACGCTCACTCAGACTTCACCGCCGCGCCGACGCCTCGCGCTCGTCGGCGGCGTTGTCGTGGCGCTGGTCATCGTGCTCGGCGCCGGACTGGCCTATTTCTCCGGCGACGACGGGCCGCAGCATCCCGTCGTCCGTACCGACCCGGTGAACCACGAGGTGCTGTACGAGGTCACCGGCACGGCCGCGGCCACGGCACCCGTCGTGACCTGGGTGGTCGGCGAGCGCAACGCCACCGAGCAGGCGGTCAACGTCCCGCTGCCGTGGAAGAGCTCGGTCACGCTCCCGGTCGGGCCGTCCGGCGGCTACGCGGCCGTCGAGGTCCGCAGCGCGGAGACCGGCGCCGGGTCGCTGTCGTGCCGGATGTTCGTCGACGGCGTCCAGGTCGCCCAGCAGGTGTCCACCGACGGGTTCGCCGGCGTCGCCTGCTCGCACCGCATCCCGCCGGAGTACGTGAAGTAGCGGACACGTCAAGTAACAGTGTGACTACCCAGCGGGTTCGTTCCCACCCCGTGCTTGTTACCTTGTGACGCGCATCGCACAATGCCCGGATGCAATCCACGGCCGTATCCACGAGGGGGACCCTCCACACCGAGGTCCCCACGCTGGCGGCGTACCTGTACGAGCTCAAGCAGGTCACAGGCGCCGAGATCACCTTCGGCGGCACGCGTGCCGGTGAAGGTTCCCCCGCCGTTCTCAGCACGTTCGTCGGCACCAAGACCGAGGCACTGCGCGGCGTCCAGGTCGAGCTGGGCCGTGGCCTCGGGGGCAAGGCCATGGCGGTCGGGCGCCCGATCCACGTGCGCGACTACAGCACCGCACGCGGCATCACGCACGACTACGACGCGGCGGTGAAGAAGGAAGGGCTGCACGCGATCCTCGCGGTGCCGATCCTCAGCCGCGCGGGCGCGTCCGGCGTCATCTACGCGGGCCTGCGCCGCCCGGAGCTGATCAGCGAGCGCATGATGGACCGCGCCGTCGCCGTCGCGCGGCGTATGGAGTACGAGGCCGCGGTCACCGCCGAGGTCAACCGGCGCCTCGCCGAGCTCACGTCCGCGATGCAGGCCCCGGCCCCGGGCGCCGACCAGCGCCTTCGCGACGTCCACGCCGAGCTCGGGCTGATCCGCAGCACGGCCACCGGCACGACCCGCCAGCTCATCGACGACCTCATGCACCGCCTCGCGGGCACCCTCCGCACGTCCGGGCAGGAGGAAGAGGCCGACCGCGTCGTCACCCTCACCCCCCGCGAACTGGACGTCATCACCCAGGTCGCGATCGGCTGCTCCAACGCCGAGGCCGGCGAGCGTCTCGGTGTCGGCGAGTCGACGGTGAAGTCCTACCTCCACGCCGCGATGCGCAAGCTCGGCGCCCGCAACCGCGTCGAGGCCGTCACCGCCGCCCGTCGCGCCGGCCTCATCCCCTGACCCGCCCCGACCTGAGCGCTGCCTGAAAAGGGTGACACCCCCTACTGCGCAGTAACCGCAAAGGGTGACACCCCTTACTGCGCAGTAACCGCAAAGGGTGACACCCCTTACTGCGGAGTAAGGGGTGTCACCCTTTTTTGACGACGCCGGCGGGGCGTCAGCGGGAGTCAGCGGGAGTCAGCGGGAGTCAGCGGGAGGCGGACAGGCCGCGGGAGATGACCAGGCGCTGGATCTGGTTCGTCCCCTCGAAGATCTGCATGATCTTGGCCTCGCGCATGTAGCGCTCGACCGGGAAGTCGCGGGTGTAGCCGTAGCCACCGAAGACCTGGACGGCGTCGGTGGTCACCTTCATCGCGGCGTCGGTGCAGACGAGCTTCGCGACGGAGGCGGCGCGGCTGTACGGCCGACCGGCGTCGCGGCGCCGGGCGGCGTCGAGGTAGGTCGCGCGGGCGGAGTCGACGGCGGCGGCCATGTCGGCGAGCAGGAACCCGAGGCCCTGGTGGTCGACGATCTTGCGCCCGAACGTCGTGCGCTCGTTCGCGTACGCGACGGCGGCGTCAAGCGCGGCCTGGGCGAGCCCGGTCGCGCAGGCGGCGATGCCGAGGCGCCCGGCGTCGAGGGCGGAGAACGCGATCTCGAGGCCCTGACCCTCGGCGCCGATCAGCCGGTCCGCCTCGAGGTCGACGCCGTCGTAGAAGGCGGTCGTGGTCGGGACGGCGTGCAGGCCCATCTTCTCCTCGGGCTTGCCGAAGGAGAGGCCCTCGGCCTGGCCCGGCCCGACGAAGCAGGAGATGCCGCGCGAGCCCTCGCCGGTGCGGGCGAACAGCGCGTAGTAGTCGGCGACGCCGCCGTGGGTGATCCACGCCTTCGTGCCGGTGACGCGGAAGCCGGTCTCGGTCTTCTCGGCCTTGCAGATCAGCGCCGCGGCGTCGGAGCCCGCCTGCGGCTCGGAGAGGCTGTAGCCGCCGATGAGCTTGCCGGCGCACATGTCCGGCAGCCACCGCTCCTGCTGGGCGGGCGTGCCGAACTTGAAGACGGGGTGGATCGAGAGCGCCTGGACGCTGGTGGCGACCGCTACGGCGGCCCAGCGGGCGGCGAGCTCCTCCAGCACCTGGAGGTAGACCTCGTACGGCTGGCCGCCGCCGCCCCACTCCTCCGGGTACGGCAGGCCCAGCAGCCCGACCTCGGCCATCTTGGCGAACAAGCCGTCGGGGTAGGTCTCGTTCTTCTCGCAGGCCTCGACCCGCGAGGCGAGCTCGTTGTCCGCGAAGTCGCGGGTCAGCGCGATCAGGTCGCGCGCCTCTTCCGTCGGGAGCAAACGGTCCACAGCCATGCCGCGACGATAACCGCTGCCGGCGCGGGGCCGGAAACGACCGATGGCCGCCACCCCCGATCGGGGGAGACGGCCACCGGTGCTGCGGTTCGAGCCAGGAGCTCAGCTCAGCCGCGGGCTGGGATCACATGCCCTCGTGCGGAGCCTTGTAGGTCTTGGCGTCCTTGCCGACCTTGAGGCCCTGAACCTGCTTCAGACCACCCTTGGTGCCCTTGTCGACCTGCGCGATGTAGACGTCACGCGAGGACGGCGAGCCGGGCTTCGAGAAGTCGAGGTCGGAGACCAGCTTGTCGGTGGTGATGTTGTCGCTGGCCTTGAGCGCGGCGTTGATGCCCTCGCGGCTCAGGTCCTTGGATTCGCAGGCCTTGTTGAGGATCTGACCCCAGATCAGGCCCTGCGCGTAGCCGTACTGCACGGTGAAGCTCGGCTTGATGTCCGGGTTCGCTTCCTCGAACGCCTTGGCCAGCTCCTTGGCCTTGGGCAGCGGCGAGGTGTACGGGACGGCCGAGGCGACGACGTACAGCTTGCTCAGCGCGTTCGCCGCCGGGGTGTCGAGCAGGGCCGGCGCGAAGACCGGGCCGTTGCCGACCATCGGGACGTTGAGGCCGAGGCCGACGTTGTTGGTGGCGGCGGACGCCGTCTGCGCCGGCGAGGTGGTCAGCGCGATGGCCTTGACGCCCTCACCCTTGAACTTGGTGACGATCGCCTTCATGTCGGTGTCGGTCGAGGTGACCTTGGCCTCGGAGAGCTTGATGCCGTTCTCCTTGGCGAAGTGCTTGGCACCGGCGAGACCGTTACCGCCGTACTCGCCCTCCTGGTAGATGTGCCCGATCGTGTCGCCCTTCTTGATGTCACCCTTCTCGAGCAGGTAGTCGAGGCCGTTGATCATCTCGAGGTCGTACGTGGTGCCGACGATGATCACGTAGGGCTGGTCAAGCAGCTCGGAGCTCCAGGACACCGCCATGGTGGTGACCTGCTTGTCGTTGATGTCGGTCTTCAGCGCGGCGATGACCGGCGAGCCGAGCAGCTCCATGAAGCCCGCGACCTTGGGCTCGAGGTCGGGGAACTGGATGGTGGCCGTGTCGGCCTTGTAGCCGTGGTCGAGCGTCTCGAGCTTGATCTGCCGGTTGCAGATGCCGCCCTTGCCGTTGACCTCGTCCACCCACATCTTGTGGCCGGCCTGCAGCGTGGTGCTGAAGTCCTTGAACGGACCGGTCAGGTCCGTCATGACGCCCAGGGTGATGGTGTCGTCGGTGATGCCGGGGCCACCCTTGACGCCGTCGGCACCAGTCCCACCGGAGGAGGCTTCGTCGTCGTCACCACCGCAGGCGGCGAGGGCGAGAGCCCCGGCCAGGAACAGAGCAGGAACCTTCAGGGATCTGCGCATCGAGTTCAGCTTCCTTTCGGGGACAGGAGCGTGGAACCAAGCTGCGTTCGGGCGAACGTCATCTTCAGCCGACGCCCGAGGGCCGCGAGCCCGCCGGGCTCGAAGAGGACGACCAGGATGATCGCAGCCCCGTAGACGAAAGCGGTGAAGATCGTGGGGGTGATCGCGTGCGCGCCGGAGGTGCCGAACATCTCCGAGCCGCCGATCGTCAGGGTGAGCATGCCGGGCAGGCCGAAGACGAGTGCGGCGCCGGCGATGGCGCCGCCCACCGACCCGAGGCCGCCGATCAGGATCATCGCGAGGAACGCGATCGCGACGACGATGCTGTAGGTGCCGGCGAACTCGCTCTCGTCCGGCTTCAGCAGGCGGTACCACATGACCGTCATGACGCCGGCCAGACCGGCGTACGCCGAGGAGATCGCGAAGACCTCGGCCCGGACCCGCTTGACGTTCACCCCGAGCGCGGACGCCGCGGACTCGCTGTCGCGGATCGCGCGCCAGGCCCGGCCGGGCCGACCGCGCACGGCGCCCTGCGCGAGCAGGTACGCGATCAGCAGGATCAGGGCGAAGACGAGATAGACGCGGTGCTCACGCTGGAACTCGGTGCCGAAGATGGTGATCTCGGGCTCGGCCTTCAGCGTGTGCAGGCCGAAGAGGTTGAGGTCCGGGGAGGGGCGACCGCGCGCGGTGCCGCCGGACAGGGAGCTCCACTGCTGACCCAGGTACAACGCGACGTAGACCAACGCCAGCGTCGCGACACCGAGATAGACCCCTCGGACGCGGCTGGACACCGGAGCGAACGCCAGCCCCAGGGCGGCGGTGACCGCGATGGCCCCGAACAGCGCGAGCAGCGAGGGCAGACCGAACCCGACCCGTCCGGGTGCGTCCTCGCTGCCGAGCACGCAGTACGTGGTGCCGCCGACGAACATGAAGAACGGGTGCGCCAGCGAGAGCTGCCCCGCCTGCCCGGTCAGCAGGGTGAGGCCGATGGCGCCGACCGCGCCGATCATCACGTACTGGCCGACACGCAGCCAGGAGGGCTCGAAGTAGAACGGGGGCGTCAGCACGAGGATCGCGATGACGAGGCGCACGCCCCAGCGGAACATCGTGGCCCGGTCCAGGCCCCCACCGCCGGAGCCGCGGTGGGACGCGGACTCCGCCGGCGGATCCGCGGTCAGGGTCTCGTCAGACACGCGTTCGCTCCCGGGTTCCGAAGATGCCGCTCGGCGCGACGATGAGGACCGCGAGCATCACGATGTACACGGCCACCTTGGAAAACTCGAACGAGATGTACTGAGCGGAGAGCGCCTCGGTCAGACCGACGATCGCGCCACCGAGGATCGCGCCGCCGGTGGAGTCGAGGCCGCCGATGATCGCGGCCGGGAACGCGACCAGCGCGATCGCGTGGGTGCTGCGGGACAGACCGGAACCGGAGAAGTCCTGCGTGGCGAGGAACAGCACGGCGACGCCGGCGAGCACGCCCGCGATCACCCAGGCGGTCCCGGTCACCCGGCCGCGGCGAATGCCCATCAGGGCGGCCGCCTCGCGGTTCTCGGCCTGGGCGCGCATCGCCACACCCCAGCCCGTGTAGCGGAAGGCCAGGAAGAACAGCGTCACGAGCACCGCGCCGACCGCGAGCGCGATCAGGTGCGTGCGGAAGAAGGTGACCTCGCCGACGTGCACCGGCTTGCCGTCGTAGGGCGACCCGAGGAACGGGATGTCGAGCCCGATCCGGCGGATGATCTCCTCCGTCAGGATCACGTCGACGCCGATGGTGAGCAGCGCCAGCGCGATCGGGTCGGCCAGCGGGCGCCGGGCCACCAGCACCCGTTCGATGAACAGCGCGCCCAGGCCGGCCGTCGCCACACCGAGGATCGCCGAGAGCACGAAGCCGAGGTCCTCCTGCGTGCGGAACGCGACGTAGCCGCCGAGCAGCACGAAGGACCCGTGGGCGAAGTTCAGCACACCGCTGGCCTTGAAGATGATCACGAAGCCGAGCGCGAGCAGTGCGTAGACCGCGCCCTTGCCGAGGCCGTTGACGACGACCTGGATGAAGGTCTCCATCAGCTAGTCCTGCTCTCCCAGGTAGGCCCGGATGACCTCCGGGTCGTTGCGCACCTCGGCGGGCGTGCCGTCCGCGACGACCTTCCCGAAGTCGAGGACCGTGATGCGGTCGGCGACGCCCATGACGAGCGTCATGTCGTGCTCGACGAGGAGGATCGAGATGTCGAGGGCCTCACGGACCACCTTGATCAGCTCGGCGACCTCGGCGGTCTCGCCGGCGTTCATGCCGGCGGCCGGCTCGTCGAGCAGCAGCACCTCGGGTTCGGTGGCGAGCGCGCGGGCGATGTCCACCCGCTTCGCGTCGCCGTAGGACAGGCCACCCACCGGGGCGTGGAGCAGCCGCTCGATGCCGAGGAACTCGCAGATCTCGACCGCGCGGGCGGTGTGCTTGCGTTGCTCCGCCACCATCGCCGGCCAGCGCACGCCGGACGCGAGGAACCCGCCCCGGGTGCGGCTGTGCCGCGCGAGCATGACGTTGTCGAGCACCGTCGAGTGCATCGACAGCGCGAGGTTCTGGAACGACCGGCCGAGGCCGCGGGTCGCGAGCTGGTGCGGCCGCAGACCGGTGACGTCGTTGCCGTTGACCCGGACGACGCCGGAGTCGGCGCGGTAGACGCCGGAGATCACGTTGAAGCACGTCGACTTGCCGGCGCCGTTCGGGCCGATCAGCGCATGGATGGTGCCGGGCGCCACGGAGAACGAGACCTGGTCGAGCGCCTTGACGCCGCCGAAGCTGAGCGCGACGTTCTCGACCGCGAGCGCGGAGGTGGCCATGTCAGCCCTGCCACTTCGACAGCGTCCGGCGGGCGACGGGGGTCCGCGGGGCCGCAGCCTCCCCATCTGACTGCGCGTCACTCTCGTGACTGTCGCCGTGGCCGCCGAGGTAGAGCGCGGCGAGCTCGGGCGAGTCCTTGACGTCGGCCGCGG
This sequence comes from Sporichthya brevicatena, assembly GCF_039525035.1. Classification (NCBI taxonomy): domain Bacteria; kingdom Bacillati; phylum Actinomycetota; class Actinomycetes; order Sporichthyales; family Sporichthyaceae; genus Sporichthya; species Sporichthya brevicatena. The sequence continues at coordinate 3,410 of NZ_BAAAHE010000004.1, read as the reverse complement.
TGCCGGTCAGCGCGAGGCGGCCGACCTCCAGCACGACGACGTTCTGCGCGACCTTGAGGGCCATCGCAGCGTTCTGCTCGACGAGCAGGACGGCGGTGCCGGCCGCGTTGATCTCGGAGATGATCTCGCCGATCAGCGTGATCATCTTCGGGGCGAGGCCGAGGGAGGGTTCGTCGAGCAGCAGCAGCTTCGGGCTCGACATGAGCGCGCGGCCCATCGCGAGCATCTGCTGCTCACCGCCGGAGAGCAGGCCCGCCCGCTGGGTGCGGCGTTCGAGGAGCCGGGGGAACAGTTCGTAGACGCGGTCCCGCGCCGGTCCGCGCTTGTCCTTGGGCACGATCAGCGCACCGGCGCGGAGGTTCTCCTCCACGGTCATCGTGCCGAAGATCTGCCGGTTCTCGGGCACCTGGACGACGCCGGCCGCCACGATCTCGGCGGGGTCGAGCCGGGTGATGTCCCGCCCTTCGAGCGAGACCTTCCCCTGCGCGACCTTGCCGCGGTGCAACGGGAGCGTGCCGGAGATCGCGCGCAGCAGCGTCGACTTCCCGGCCCCGTTGGCACCCAGGACAGCCGTCACCGACCCCTCGGGCACGTCGACGTCGACATCGGCAAGGCCCTGGATGGTTCGGCCGTAACGGACTGTGAGGTCCGACACCTGGAGCAACACGTGGCACATCCTTGCGCCCCGCCCACCGGAGTCACAACGGCCGCGCCGGTCCAACCCCCCAAAAGTTGGCGTGGTCGCAACCGGACCGTGATGTAAGACCAAGATCATTGCTCTGACCGGCGCAAATGCCCCGGATTGCGCGGGATAACAGGTCGGCAACGACCCCCGCCTTAGGCTGTTCGGGTGCCCCTGGAAACCACCGCGGAGAAGCCCGTCCCGGTGCGGACCGTCGCCCACCTGATCGGGCAGTGGATCGCCAAGCTGGGCCGGGTCTGGGTCGAGGGCCAGGTGACCCAGGTGGTCCGCCGCCCCGGGGCGTCGACGATCTTCGTCACTCTCCGCGACCCCATCGCGGACGTCAGCCTCCAGGTCACGTGCTCCCGGGCGCTGTTCGACGACGTCGTCCCGCCGGTCGAGGACGGCTCCCGGATCGTCGTGTTCGGCCGCCCGAACTTCTACGTCCCGCGCGGGTCGGTGTCGTTCGCGGCCGAGGCGATCCGCACCGTCGGGCTCGGCGAACTGCTGGCCCGCCTCGAGCACCTGCGCCGTGTCCTGGCCGCCGAGGGCCTGTTCGACGCCCGCCGCAAGCGTCCGCTGCCGTTCCTGCCCCACCGGGTGGGCCTGATCTGCGGCCGGGCGAGCGCCGCCGAGCGGGACGTCCTGGAGAACGCGCGGCGCCGGTGGCCCGCCGTGGAGTTCGACGTCCGGGAGGTCGCCGTCCAGGGCCCGTACGCGGTGTCGGAGATCCTCGGCGCGCTCTCGGCACTCGACGTCGACCCCGAGATCGACGTCATCGTGCTCGCGCGCGGCGGGGGTTCGGTCGAGGACCTGCTGCCGTTCTCCGACGAGACGCTGGTGCGGGCGGTCGCGTCCGCCCGGACCCCGGTGGTCGCCGCGATCGGCCACGAGCAGGACAACCCGCTGGTCGACTTCGTCGCCGACGTCCGCGCCTCGACACCGACCGACGCCGCCAAGCTCGTCGTCCCCGACGTCGGCGAGCAGCAGGCGCTGATCGACGGACTGGCCCGCCGCGCGTTCCGGGCCGTGGACTCCCGGCTCCACCGTGAGCAGGCGATCGTCGCCGGGCTGTGCAGCCGGCCGGTGCTCGCCGACCCCGCCGCGGGCCTGCGCCGGCACGGCCAACAGGTCGACGACCTGCGCGATCGCGCCCGCCGCTGCCTGCGCCACCTGCTCGACCGGGCGAGCGACGACCTGCAGCACCGCTCCGAGCGGGTGCGGGCCCTCTCCCCCGCCGCGACGCTGGAGCGTGGGTACGCGATCGTCCAGCGCGCGGACGGCAGCGTCCTGCGGGATCCCGCCGAGGCCACGGCCGGTGAGGCCCTGGCGCTCCGCCTGGCCGGTGGCACGCTCGCCGCGACCGCCGCGCCCGAGAGTTCCGCCGCTCACTAGGGTTCTTGTCATGGCGGCCAAGAAGGATCCTGCGCCGGAACCGGGGTACGAACCCGGTGCCGAACTTGGGTACGAGCAGGCCCGGGACGCCCTGACCGAGATCGTCGCCAGGCTCGAAGCGGGCAATCTGACGCTCGAGGAGTCCCTGGCGCTGTGGGAGCGCGGCGAGCAGTTGGCCGCGGTCTGCCGGGACCGCCTGGACGGGGCGCGCGCCCGACTCGACGCCGCGATCGCGAAGACTGCCGAGGAGGACCAGTAATGAGGGACATCCCCAGCGACCTGCAGGTCGGTGCCGAGTCGCCGGACCGGAACCTGGCCCTGGAGTTGGTGCGAGTCACCGAGGCGGCCGCGATGGCGGCCGGCCGCTGGGTCGGCCGTGGCGACAAGAACGGCGCGGACGGCGTCGCCGTCAACGCCATGCGCCAGCTCATCGGCACCGTCTCGATGAACGGCGTCGTGGTCATCGGCGAGGGCGAGAAGGACGAGGCGCCCATGCTGTTCAACGGCGAGAAGGTCGGCGACGGCTCGGGTCCGGAGTGCGACGTCGCCGTCGACCCCATCGACGGCACCCGCCTGACCGCGATGGGCATGAACAACGCGCTCTCGGTCCTCGCCGTCGCCGAGCGCGGGACGATGTACGACCCGTCCGCGGTCTTCTACATGGACAAGCTCGTCACCGGTCCCGAGGCGGCCGACCTGGTCGACATCCGGCTCCCGGTCGCGCAGAACATCCGCCTGGTCGCGAAGGCGAAGAACTCCGACGTCCACGACGTCACGGTCGTCCTCCTCGACCGCGAGCGGCACCAGAAGCTGGCCGCGGAGATCCGCGAGACCGGCGCCCGCATCAAGTTCCTCACCGACGGCGACGTCGCCGGCGCGATCATGGCCGCCACCGAGGGCACCGGCGTCGACCTGCTCATGGGCGTCGGCGGCACGCCGGAGGGGATCATCGCGGCCTGCGCGATCAAGTGCATCGGCGGCATGATCCAGGGCCGCCTGTGGCCGACCGACGACGACGAGCGGCAGAAGGCGATCGACGCGGGCCTCGACCTCGACGCGGTCCTCACGACCAACGACCTGGTCCGCGGCGACAACTGCTTCTTCGTCGCGACCGGCATCACCGACGGCGAGCTGCTGCGCGGCGTCCGGTACCGCGCGGGTTCGGCGATGACGCACTCGCTGGTCATGCGCTCGAAGTCCGGGACGATCCGGAAGATCGAGAGCACCCACCTGCTGTCGAAGCTGCGGAACTACTCGCTGGTCGACTTCGACTAGGACTCTCCTGAACAAAGCCGTTCTCGCGGTCTATTCGGAGCGCGGGCGACGCGCCGGG
>NZ_BAAAHE010000003.1 GCF_039525035.1 Sporichthya brevicatena | reverse complement strand
CCGGCCCCGGCCCCGGCTCCGGCCCCGGCCCCGGCTCCGGCCGCGTCCGCGGCTCCGGCGGCCCCGGCGAGCAGCGGGAACGGGCAGGCCGAGGACGTCGGCACCTACGTCACCCCGCTGGTGCGCCGCCTCGCGGCGGACAACAACGTCGACCTGAGCAAGGTCGTCGGCACCGGTGTCGGTGGCCGCATCCGCAAGCAGGACGTCCTGGACGCCGCGAAGGCCGCCGCGTCCTCGGCGTCGGCCGCCCCGGCCGCGGCCGCGCCGACCCCGTCGGCGGCTCCGGTCGCGACCCCGGCCGCCCCGCGTCCGGTCGTCGCCGCTCCGCAGGTCGGCACGGTCGAGCCGATGTCCCGGCTGCGCAAGGTCATCGCGGCCCGGATGGTCGAGTCGCTGCAGCTGTCCGCGCAGCTGTCCTGCTGGGTCGAGGTCGACGTCACCCGCATCGCGCGGCTGCGGCAGCAGGCCAAGGGATCGTTCGAGGCCCAGACCGGCCAGAAGCTCAACTTCCTGCCGTTCTTCGCCAAGGCGACCATCGAGGCCCTCAAGCAGCACCCGAAGCTGAACGCCTCGATCGACGTCGAGAAGGGCGAGATCACCTACCACCCGAAGGTGCACCTCGGCATCGCCGTCGACACCGAGCGGGGTCTGCTGGTCCCGGTCGTCCACGACGCGGACGAGCTCAACGTCGCGGGCCTGACCCGGTCGATGAACGACCTGGCCGCGCGCACCCGCGACAACAAGATCGCCCCCGACGACCTGTCCGGCGGCACGTTCACGCTGACCAACACCGGCAGCCGCGGCGCGCTCACCGACACCCCGATCATCAACCAGCCGCAGGTCGGCATCCTCGGCACCGGCACGGTCGTCAAGCGGCCGGTCGTCGTCGAGGACCCCTCCGGCGGGGACACGATCGCGATCCGGTCGATGGTCATGCTCGTCCTGACCTACGACCACCGCCTGGTCGACGGGGCCGACGCCGCGCGCTTCCTCACCACCGTCAAGCAGCGTCTGGAGGAGGGCGCGTTCGAGGCCGAGCTCGGCCTCTGACGGGCCGGCGCCCATGAAGATCGCGGTCTGCGGGTCCTCCGGACTGATCGGTACCGCGCTCGTCGACGCCCTGCGTGCCGACGGGCACGAGGTGCTGCGCCTGGTCCGGCGGGCTCCGCGGGGCGCGGACGAGGTCCAGTGGGACCCCTCCCAGCCGCTCTCCCCCGGCAAGCTCGCCGGCGTCGAGGCCGCGGTGAACCTCTCCGGGGCCGGCGTCGGTGACAAGCGCTGGAGCGAGGCGTACAAGCGCACCCTCGTCGACAGCCGGGTCGACCCGACGCACACGCTCGCGACCGCGCTCGCGGCGCTGGACGACAAGCCCCGCGTGCTGCTGCAGGGCTCCGCGATCGGCTACTACGGCGACCACGGCGACACCAAGGTCGACGAGACCTTCGGCCCGGCGGACGACTTCCTGGCCCGTCTGACGGTCCGTTGGGAGGCGGCCGCGGCGCCGGCGGAGGACGCCGGGATCCGCGTCTGCTACCTGCGGACCGGGCTCGTCGTCGCCCGCGAGGGCGGGGCGTGGGGCCGGCTGTTCCCGATCTTCAAGTTCGGGCTGGGCGGCAAGCTCGGCAACGGTCGGCAGTACTGGAGCTTCATCTCGCTGACCGACCACGTGCGGGCCCTGAAGTTCCTGCTGACCTCCGACGTCTCCGGGCCGGTGAACCTGACCGGCCCCGAGCCCGTCACCAACGCCGAGGTGACCAAGGCCATGGGCCGCGTCCTGCACCGGCCGACGCTGTTCCCGGTGCCGGCGATCGCGCTCAAGGTCGCCCTCGGCGAGTTCTCCACCGAGACGTTGCGCAGCCAGCGCGTCGTGCCCGCGGTGCTGTCGAAGGCCGGGTTCTCCTTCGAGCACCCGACGATCGAGGCCGCGATCCGCGCCGCCGCCTGAGATCCGATCCCGACCTAGACTGACGACGTGTCCACGCTGCGCTTCCTCCACGGCTTCGGCGGGACCCCGGTGCCCTACGAGCCGGCGTGGGAGCTCCAGCGCGAACTGCACGCCGCGCGGGCGGAGGGCACCGTCGAGGACACGGTGATCCTGCTCGAGCACGAGTCGGTGTTCACCGCGGGCAAGCGCACCGAGCCGCAGGACCGGCCGTGGGACGGAACGCCGGTGGTCGAGGTCGACCGCGGCGGGAAGATCACCTGGCACGGGCCGGGGCAGCTGACCGGCTACCCGATCGTGAAGCTGCCCGACGGGGTCTACGTCGTCGACTACGTCCGCAAGCTGGAGGCCGCGATCATCGCGACGTGCGCCGACCTCGGTCTGCCGAATGCGCAGCGCGTGGCCGGCCGTAGCGGTGTGTGGGTGCCCGGCACGGGCCCGCTGGACCCGGACCGCAAGGTCGCCGCGATCGGCATCCGCGTCGCGAAGGGCGTCACGATGCACGGCTTCGCGATCAACTGCGACTGCGACCTGGGCTGGTTCTCGCGGATCGTGCCCTGCGGGATCTCCGACGCCGGCGTCACCACGCTGACCAAGGAACTCGGTCGTCCGGTGACGGTCGCCGAGGTCGTGCCGGTGGTGGAGCGCCGCCTGCTCGAGGCCCTCGGTTCGGAGTCGGTGACCCGGGCTCCCTTGGCACTGGACGGCGCGCTGGGAGGTGTCGCATGACGATCGCTCCCGAGGGCCGCAAGCTGCTGCGTCTGGAGGTCCGGAACACCGAGACCCCGATCGAGCGCAAGCCGCCGTGGATCAAGACCACGCTGCGGACCGGGCCGGAGTACCGCGCCCTGACGAAACTGGTGAAGGACGAGGGCCTGCACACGGTCTGCCAGGAGGCGGGCTGCCCCAACATCTTCGAGTGCTGGGAGGACCGCGAGGCCACGTTCCTCATCGGCGGTGACCAGTGCACCCGCCGCTGCGACTTCTGCCAGATCGACACCGGCAAGCCCGTCGAGCTCGACCGGGACGAGCCGCGCCGCGTCGCCGAGTCCGTGCTCTCGATGGGCCTGCGGTACGCCACGATCACCGGCGTCGCCCGCGACGACCTGCCCGACGGCGGGGCCTGGCTCTACGCCGAGACCGTCCGCGCGATCCACGCGGCGGTCCCCGGCTGCGGGGTCGAGCTGCTCGCGCCGGACTTCAACGCCGAGCCGGACCTGCTCGCGCAGGTGTTCGCCGCCCGACCCGAGGTGTTCGCGCACAACCTGGAGACCGTCCCGCGCCTGATGCGGCGGATCCGGCCCGCGTTCCGCTACGACCGGTCACTCGGGGTGATCACCGCCGCCCGCGACGCCGGGCTGGTGACCAAGTCGAACCTGATCCTCGGCCTCGGCGAGGAGCCCGACGAGGTGCTCGCCACCATGCGGGACCTGCGCGAGGCCGGCACGGACCTGCTGACGATCACCCAGTACCTGCGCCCGAGCGCGCGCCACCACCCGGTCGAGCGCTGGGTGACCCCCGAGGAGTTCGACGAGCTCGGCCGCGAGGCGGAGGCGCTGGGCTTCGCGGGCGTGATGTCGGGCCCGCTCGTGCGCTCGTCCTACCGCGCGGGCCGGCTGTACCGGCAGGCCGTGGAGGCACGCGAACAGCGCTCCTGAGCGCCCTGCGTATCCTGCCTCGGACACGACGAGAAGGGCCCCCGGAACAGTCATGGCATTCGGCAGGAAGAAAGACAAGGCCCCCAAGGCGGCGAAGCCGGGCGGCGGCCGCGGGCGGCAGATCATCGACGCCTACAAGATGACGGCCCGCGTCGACAAGCTGCTGCCGCTGTGGCTGCTGCTCGGCCTGGTGGTCGGCTTCGGGGTGTTCTTCGGCATCACGATGCTGTTCCTGCACCCGATCATCGCGACGATCGTCGGCATCCTGTTCGGCATCCTCGGGCTGCTGTTCATCTTCGGCCAGCGCGTCCAGAAGGCCGCCTACACCGAGATCGAGGGCCAGCCCGGCGCCGCCGCGGCCGCGCTGAACACCATGAAGCGCGGCGGCTGGACCGTCACCCCCGCGGTCGCGGTGAACAAGAGCCAGGACGTCGTTCACCGCGCCGTCGGCCGGCCGGGCATCGTCCTGATCGGTGAGGGCAACTCCCAGCGCGTCGACCAGCTGCTGGAGGCCGAGCGCAAGCGCATGAACCGGTTCGTCCAGGACGTCCCGGTCACGACGCTGGTCGTCGGCCGCGGCGAGGGCGAGATCCCGCTGCCGAAGCTGATCCGCTTCCTGCAGAAGCTGCCGAAGACGATCCGCGGCGCCGACGTCGTCGAGGTCAACGACCGCCTGCGGGCCGTCGGCGACCTGATGGCGAACGTGCCGATCCCGAAGGGCCCGATGCCCCGCAACATGCGGATGCCGAAGGGGCAGAACCCGAAGATGCGCTAGCGGCGGACCACGATCGAGCGCGCGAGCCGGTCGTGGACGCCGCGGTAGTCCCGGTCGATGAACAGGGCCGGGACGACGAGGGCGAGCATCAGCGTCCGGATCGCCACCGCGGGCAGCATCGGGTTGCCGCCGTCCAGGCGGGCGACGCGCAGGCCGAGCAGGCGGCCCCCGATCCCGGCACCGATCGTCGTGACCATCGCCAGGTTGATCAGGGCGAACACGATCAGGATCGGTGCGGCGCGCTCCCCCGCCGTCGAGCCCGGCATCGCGCCGAGGACGACGAACTGGGCGATCGTCCAGTCGATGAACGTCGCACCCAGCCGGCGGGTCATCCCGCCGACGGCGTTGGGGCCCTCCTCGGGCAGCCCGAGACGTTCTCCGGGGTAGCCCAGATCGATCCCGGCCGCCTCGGCCACCGACCGGGGACCGGACAGCCAGCCACCCAGTGCGCGACGGTCCACCACAGGGCAACGGTAACCGGCGGGCCCCGGCGGGCGCCCCGGGGTGGCGCGCAGGCCGTCACAGCGCTTGGATGGACCCCGGCTTTAGGGCCCTGGCCAGCGACCGAGAATCCGGCGTAACACCGGTGAAACATTCGGGACACGGGCGCGACATTGCCCGCTCGTACGGTCCTGGGAACTGGTCGAGCACCAGCACCACCCCACGGTTAGACGGAGCCCCCGCCGGGTCGGCCGGGCAAGGAGGACGGATGTTCAGCAACGCCGAAGAGGTCACCAAGTACATCTCGGACGAGGGCGTCAAGTTCGTCGACGTCCGCTTCTGTGACCTCCCGGGTGTCATGCAGCACTTCAATGTCCCGGCGGCGTCCGTGGGGGCCGATTTCTTCACCGACGGCCAGATGTTCGACGGATCCTCGATCCGCGGCTTCCAGGCCATCCACGAGTCGGACATGAAGCTCATCCCCGACCTGGACACGGCCTTCATCGACCCGTTCCGGGCGAACAAGACGCTCGTGATCAACATGAGCATCGTCGACCCGTACACCGGTGAGCCCTACAGCCGTGACCCGCGCCAGATCGCGCGCAAGGCCGAGGCCCACATGAAGGCGACCGGCATCGCGGACACCGCGTACTTCGCGCCCGAGGCCGAGTTCTACATCTTCGACGACATCCGCTTCGAGACGAAGCAGAACGCCGGCTACTACTACATCGACTCCATCGAGGGCGCCTGGAACACCGGTCGCGTCGAGGAGGGTGGCAACCAGGGCCACAAGACCCCGTACAAGGGTGGCTACTTCCCGGTCCCGCCGGTCGACCACTTCGCCGACATGCGTGACGAGATCTGCCTCGAGCTGGACAAGCTCGGCCTCGGCGTCGAGCGCGCCCACCACGAGGTCGGCACCGCCGGTCAGCAGGAGATCAACTACCGCTTCGACACCCTGGCCAAGTCCGCGGACAAGGTCATGCTCTTCAAGTACATCGTGAAGAACGTCGTCGCCCGCAACGGCAAGACCGTCACCTTCATGCCGAAGCCGCTCTTCGGCGACAACGGCTCGGGCATGCACTGCCACCAGTCGCTGTGGAAGAACGGCGAGCCGCTGTTCTACGACGAGCTCGGCTACGGCGGCCTGTCGGACACCGCCCGCTGGTACATCGGTGGCCTGCTCCACCACGCGCCGTCGCTGCTCGCGTTCACGAACCCGTCGATGAACAGCTACCACCGTCTGGTCCCGGGCTTCGAGGCTCCGGTCAACCTGGTCTACTCGGCCCGTAACCGCTCCGCCTGCGTGCGTATCCCGGTCACCGGCTCGAACCCCAAGGCCAAGCGCATCGAGTTCCGCGTGCCGGACCCCTCGAGCAACCCGTACCTCGCGTTCTCGGCGATGCTCATGGCCGGCCTCGACGGCATCAAGAACAAGATCGAGCCGCCGCTGCCGGTCGACAAGGACCTCTACGAGCTCCCGCCGGACGAGCTCTCCGAGATCGCCCAGGTCCCGGACTCGCTGCCCAAGGTCCTCGACGCGCTCGAGGCCGACCACGACTACCTCGTCGAGGGTGGCGTCTTCACCCCGGACCTGATCGAGACCTGGGTCGCGTGGAAGCGGGCCAACGAGGTCGACCCGATCCGCCTCCGCCCCCACCCCCACGAGTTCGAGCTGTACTTCGACATCTAAGTCGGCGTCAGCCAGACAGCGTGACGAGCGGGTCCCCGGTTCTCCGGGGGCCCGCTCTCTCGTTGCGTCCGACGATGTGGCTGCTATAGCGACCGCTTCTTCGGACGCAAGCCGACATCACAACGGATCGTGGTAGTCCCCGAGGGAAAGGCCCTCGACCTGACCGTGCGGCTGGGAAGACGACCGCCAGCCCACCCAGCGCCTGAGGGAGTGGTATGACGGCAGCCCTTGCCCGGACGTAAGTAACCCGCTCTCGCGCTCGGTCGTCGACCTCAAGTACGACCGCTGCCAGGGCTCTCCGACTTCACCCCGGCCCGCCGAGAACATGGTGGGCAGCTCCCTGACGCTAAGTCAGAAAGTAGTGACGGCAGGGGCGAATGAGGTTGCGACTGCACTAGAACATGTGTTCTGCATATCTGCTTGAGTGCAGTAAGCCTTACCAGTCCGGGGAACTGACGATCAGTTCGCTCAACGGATGTGGGTCAGTGGCGACGGCCTGCTGGAGCAGGCGGTAGAAGAGCATGCCGTGGGCGCTGGAGTT
>NZ_BAAAHE010000002.1:107736-123214 GCF_039525035.1 Sporichthya brevicatena | reverse complement strand
GGGCGGGGCACCGGGCGCGGGGGCGCGGGACGGCGGGTGGGGGCTCCCTACGATCTTGGCCGTGAGCACGCCAGGGGGCCCCGTGCGGGTACGGGGGTCCCTCGGGCCGATGCCGACCGGACTCTGGGCGTGGCTGGGGCCGCTGCTGGTGACGGTGTTCGGGGGGTTCCTGCGGTTCTGGAACCTCGGCCGGCCGAACGCGGTGGTCTTCGACGAGACGTACTACGTCAAGGACTCGTGGTCGATCCTCAACCACGGCTACGAGCGGGCATACGCCCGCGGCGCGGACGCGAAGCTGGTCCGGGGCGACGAGGACATCCTGCTCGACCGGGCGACGTTCATCGTCCATCCGCCGGTCGGGAAGTGGGTGATCGCGCTCGGGGAGAAGGTCGGCGGTCTGGACGCGGTCGGCTGGCGGCTCGGGGTCGCGGTCATCGGGACGGCGTCGATCTTCCTCATCGCCCGGGTCGGGATCCGGCTGACGCGCTCGATCGTGCTCGGCTGCCTGGCCGGGTTCCTGCTCGCGGTCGACGGGCTCGCGGTCGTGATGAGCCGGACGGCCCTGCTCGACGGCTCGCTCTCGTTCTTCCTGCTCGCGGCGTTCGCGTGCCTGCTCGTCGACCGCGACCATGCGTTCGAACGCGCCCAACGCCTCGTCGACCGGGGCGGGGCCGGGGAACGGCTGCGTCTCGGCGTCCGGCCCTGGCGGATCGCGGCCGGCCTGTGCTGCGGCCTCGCGGTCGGCACCAAGTGGAGCGCGCTCCCCTTTCTCGCGCTGTTCGGGATCCTGGCCGTCCTCTGGGACCGCAGCGCCCGCGCCGTCGCCGGCGAGCCCAAGCCGCTGCGCTCGATGCTCCGCCGCGACGCGGTCCCGGCGTTCGTCTCGCTCGTCGGCCTGTCCGCGGTCGTGTACGTCGTCAGCTGGTCCGGGTGGCTCGCGACCGGCGGCGGCTGGTCGCGCCAGTGGGCGGCTGGCCGCGACACCGCGTTCCCGTTCATCCCGGACGCGCTCCGATCGCTGTGGCACTACCACGACGAGATGCGGGTCTTCCACACGAACCTGACGGAGGATCACCCGTACGAGTCCCACCCCTGGGGCTGGCTGGTCCTCGCGCGGCCGGTCGCGTACTGGTCCGAGGACGACGACCTGGGCGAGCACGGCTGCGAGGCCCGGCGCTGCGTCCGCGAGGTCCTCGGCATCGGGACGCCGATGCTCTGGTGGGCCGCCACCGTCGCCCTGGTCTGGCTGCTCTGGCGCTGGGCCGGGGCGCGGGACTGGCGGGCCGGCGCGCTTCTCGGCGGCGTCGCGGCCGGCTGGCTGCCGTGGTTCCGGTACGAGGACCGCCCGATGTTCTTCTTCTACGCGATCTCCTTCCTGCCGTTCCTCGTCCTCGGCCTGACGATGGCCCTCGGGGCGCTGGTCGGGCCTGCCCCCGGGGTCGGGGCGAGCAAGCGGGAACGGCGACGGCGCCAGCTCGGCTCCTGGGCCGCCGGGGCGCTCGTGCTCGCCGTCGTGCTCAACTTCTTCTACCTGTATCCGCTGCTCACCGGCGGGTCCCTGCCGCGCGGTGAGTGGTTGGACCGGATGTGGTTCAAGACCTGGATCTAGACACTCGGGGGGCTCCGCCCCCCGAGCACCCCCCGGAAAAGCGGGCTTTCCCTACGCCACACTGTCCCCGTGGATCTCTCCCGCCTGACCGGACCCGTACGCCAGCTGGGGGCGACGGTCGCCAACGCGTCGGAGGTGATCCGGTACGGCGGACTGCTGACCGGCGAGCTGCCCAGCGAGTTCTCCGTCGTCGCCCGCCGGTCGATGTTCCGGCTCCGCCGGTACTTCCCGGACGACGTCAACTCCGGCGCCCCGGTCCTGCTCGTGCCGCCGTTGATGATGTCCGCGGACGTCTACGACGTCTCGCCCTCGACCAGCGCGGTGCGCTTCCTCCACGAGTCGGGGCTCGACCCCTGGGTCGTCGACTTCGGCGCGCCGGAGCGGGAGGAGGGCGGCCTCAAGCGGACCGTCGTCGACCACGTCCTCGCCGTCAACGAGGCGGTCGACCTCGTCCGCGCGCACACGCAGCGGGACGTCCACCTGTCCGGCTACTCGCAGGGCGGGATGTTCGCGTACCAGGTCGCGGCGTACCGGCGCAGCTCCGGCATCGCGAGCCTGATCACCTTCGGCTCACCGGTCGACTCCCGGGCCACGCGGGTGTTCGGCGTCGTGGCCGAGGACGTCATCACCGAGGTCGCGGGGCTGCTCGCCGACCACGTCCTGGTCCACGTGAGCCTCCCGGCCTGGGCGAGCCGCTTCGGCTTCCGGCTGCTCGACCCGGTCAAGTCGACGCGGGCGCGTCTGCAGTTCCTGCTCCAACTCCACGACCGGGACGCCCTGCTCCCCCGCGAGGGCCAGCGGCAGTTCCTCGACAACAACGGCTACGTCGCCTACCCCGGTCCGGCGATCGCGGAGTTCGTGAAGAACTTCCTCGCCCACAACCGGATGCTGCAGGGCGGCTTCGTCATCGGCGACGTGATGTCGACCCTCGCCGACATCACCTGCCCCGTCCTCGCGTTCGTCGGGTCGCTGGACTCGATCGCCCCGCCGCCGTCGGTGCGCGCGATCGCCCGCGCCGCCCCCAAGGCGGACACCTTCGAGGTCGAGGTGCCGACCGGGCACTTCGGGATGGTCGTCGGCGCCGGCGCGAGCCGCGCCACCTGGCCGCGGGTGGCCGACTGGGTGACCTGGCGCGAGCTGCGCGGCGGGCAGCCCGAGGACCGGCCGGCCGCGATCGAGGTCCTCGACGTCGACGCCGAGTTCGAGCCGCGCCCCAGCACCGCGCCGCTGCACGCCGGCGTCGACGTGGCCGGGTACGCGGTCGCCGTCGCGCGCTCCGGGCTCGGCGCCGCGGCCGGCGGCCTGCGCGCGCTGGCCAGCCTCGCCGGCGATGCCCAGCACGTGCTGCCGCGGCTGGCCCGCCTCGAACGGCTGACGGCCGACGAGCGCGTCTCGGTCGGTGCTCTCCTCGAGGAACGCACCCGCAACAACGCGGCCGACCACTTCTTCGTCTTCGACGGCCGCGGGCACACCTACGCCGACGCGGGCGTCCGCGTCGACAACGTCGTGCGCGGACTGCTCTCGATCGGCGTGCGGCCCGGCGAGCACGTCGGGGTCCTGATGTCGACGCGGCCCAGTGCGCTCGTCGCGACCGCCGCGCTGAACCGGATCGGCGCGGTCGCGGTCATGCTCCGACCCGACGGCGCGACCGCGGTCGAGGCCCGCCTCGGCGACGTGAAGCGGATCATCGCCGACCCCGAGCACGCCGGCGCGGCGCGGGCGGCTCGCAAGGTCTCGGTCTACGTCCTCGGCGGGGGCGGCGCCCCGCGCACGCTCGGTCCCGGCATCACCGACCTCGAGCGCATCACGCCGGCCCTCGTGCAGATCCCCGAGTGGTACGTCCCGAACCCGGGCCGGGCCTCGGACCTCGCGTTCCTGCTGTTCACGGGCGAGGGCACGTCGACCCGCTGCCACCGGATCACCAACGGCCAGTGGGCGCGCTCGGCCTACGGCACGGCGTCGGCGGCGAAGCTCTCCCCGGCCGACACCGTCTACAGCGTCACGCCGCTGCACCACGCGGCCGGTCTGCTCACCAGCGTCGGCGGGGCCCTGGCCGGCGGGTCACGGCTCGCGCTCGCGACCTCCTACGACCCGGCGACGTTCTGGTCCGAGGTCCGCCGCTACGGCGTCACGGTCGTCTCCTACACCTGGACGCTGCTGCGCGACCTGATCGAGGCCGACCGCGTCCCCGGCGAGCGGCACCACCCGGTGCGCCTGTTCGTCGGGTCCGGGATGCCGACCTGGCTCTGGCTGCGCACGGTCGACCGCTTCCCGACCGCCGGTGTCCTGGAGTTCTTCGCCTCCAGCGGCGAGGACGTCGTCCTCGCCAACCTCTCCGGCCGCAAGGTCGGCGCGAAGGGGCGCCCGATCCCGGGCAGTGCCGAGGTCGCGGTCGTGTCCTGCGACCTCGCGACCGGTGAGCTCCGGCGCGACCTCGACGGCGTCGGCGCGCGCTGCGCCACCGACGAGCCCGGGCTGCTGGTCGCCCGCTGCTCCCCCACCGCACCGAACGCGCTCCGGGACGTCCTCGCCCCCGGCGACGCCTGGCGCTCCACCGGCCACGTCTTCCGCCGCGACGCCGACGGCGACCACTGGCTGATCGGCGCGCTCGCCGACCTCGTCCACACCGCCGGCGGCACCGTGCCGCCCGCGCCGGCCGAGGACGCCCTCGGCGCGCTCGACGCGGTCGAGATCGTGGCTGCGTACGGCGTCCACGCGGATACGGACCGTGACACCCCGCCGGCGGAGGAGCTGCACGCAGCCCTCGTGCTGCGGCGCGGACGCACGCTCGACGCGCCCGCGGTGACCGCGGCGCTGGCCGGCCTCTCGGCGCTGCACCAACCCAGCGTCGTGCGGGTGCTCCCGACCATTCCGGTCACCACGTGGTGGCGCCCGCTGCGGGCTGCCCTGCGCGCCGACGCGGCGGCAGATGCGCTGGTCACGTGGGTGCGACAGCCCGACGGGACTTACGCGGAGCCCCCCAAGGCCCGCCGCCGACGCCGCGGAACGTGACATGTCTTTCGAGATCGTCGTTTCAAGCCTGTAGCCACGGTCAGTCTTCCTTCGTACGCTGCGTTCGACGACGGTGCGGACCTGCGGCCCCCGGCGACGGAACAAAACCCGGTTTCGAGCGGGTTTTCTCTCTGGCCAGAGCGGTGGGATCTGTACCACACTCCGTTACGCTCACCAAGACGTAACGGGCGATTCCCCCAGGATCCGGCCGCGGGTCGGTTCCTGGGCTTCCTGGGCTTCGGCCCGGGACGACGGACGGAGGGACTGTGGCCGACGCCGCACGGCAGTCCCTGATGCGTCCCCGCGTGCCGCGCGTGCGCGCCTCGGCGGTCACCCGGTTCGGCCGCGAGCTGATCGCGATGCTCGTGCTGTTCACCATCTACAAGTTCGGCCGCGTCGTCCACACCTCGGACGTGAATCTCGCCTATGAGAACGCACAGCGGGTGTGGGACCTCGAGCGCTGGGCCCGGCTGCCGAACGAGCTCCACGCCCAGCAGGCGATGCTCCCGATGCAGTGGCTGGTGGAGTTCGCGAACAGCTACTACGCCTTCGTGCACCTGCCGGGAACGGGCGCGTTCCTGATCTGGATGTACCTGCGCCGACCGCTGCTGTACCCGCCGGTGCGCCGCGCGATCATCGCGATGACGGCGATCGCCCTGCTCGGGCACATCCTGTTCCCGCTCGCGCCGCCGCGGATGCTCACCCAGTACGGCTTCGTCGACACCGCCGCGATCTACGGGCCCAACGTCTACGGCGACGACCCCGAGGCTCAGTCGCTGATCAACCAGTACGCGGCCATGCCGAGCCTGCACGTCGGCTGGGCGATGCTCGTCGCCGTCGGCCTGATCGCCGCGTTCAAGACCCGCTGGCGCTGGCTGTGGCTGCTGCACCCGACGATCACGGCGATGGCCGTCGTCGGCACCGCGAACCACTACTGGATCGACGGGATCATCGCCTGCCTGCTGCTGGCGCTCGTGGTCTACCTCTGCGGCGACCACATCGTCCCCTGGTACCGGCTCAATCCCGTCCGCCGGATCCAGCAGCGCCGGGCGGCGCGGAAGCCGGACTACTACGGCATCGTCCCCGCCGAGCGCCCCGCGGCCGCGCCGGTGCGCACCGCCGAGACCCCGGCCGAGCCGGCGCTGGAGCCCGCGGGGCGGGCCCCGCAGGACTGAGCCGGCGCTTCTGTCGGCGCCTCGGCCGGCAGCGCGGTCAGCGCCGCGCGTGCCGTCCCCGGACCTCCTCGGTCCGGACCGCGCGGCCACCCTCGCCGTAGCGGAGCCCGCCGGCGGTGAGGTCCAACTCGACGCGGTCGGGCTCGACGGCGTCGTCGGCCGCCTGCTGGGCGGCCCAGGCGATGTAGCGGACCCACTCCAGGCTAGAGCCGCGGCTGGCCGGGCTGGAGATCTCCGCCGCCCGCGGGAGCCGGCCGGCGATGGTCTCGTCGAGCATCAGCGGCTGCACGCCGCCGACGCCCCGCCGGTAGCCGGCGAAGTAGAGCAGTCGGGTGCAGGTGTCGGAGTCGAGGTCCGGCAGCCGCGACGTGGTGCGCAGGGCGAGGTAGGCCGCACGCAGGGCCGCGGTGCCGGGACGCTCGACACGCAGGCCGGCGAGCGCCGCCTCGAGGCGGTCACCCGCGGGGTCGTCGGCGAGGGCGCGGACGGCCCGGCGCCGGCCGGAGGCCTGCTCGCCGTCGGTCCACATCAGGACGGCGGCGAGCAGCTGCCGGGCGCTCGCCCGGTCCTCGCGCCAGCGGGTCGCGACGTCGAAGACGTCCTGCCGCCAGACCTGACCGCTCTTCGGGAATCCGGCGGGCCAGGCGTCGTCCGGCAGCGCGGAGCGCCACTTCGCGGCGGGGAGGGAGACCGGACGCTCCTCCCCCGGGAGGGCGCGCAGTCGGTCGGCGGCCGCCCGGGCCCGGCGTCCCGAGCTCATGAGGACGTCTCCTGACGCGTGTGACGCACGGTGATCATGGAACGCACGGTAAGAGCGGCTTGCACCCATGGCGACCGCACTGCGCCGTTCGGATGCCGTTTCCGCGCTCTCGGGATTGATCGTCCGGAGGGGTGTCCTGCGCCACTTCCTGTGCTAGCGTCCCAGGCAGGTTGAAGGCGAAGCAGTTCCCCGTACGTTCTTGAAACGCCCACGGAGACACACCTCCGGAGGGCGTTTTGTCTTTCGGGGGCACGTGATGCCGACGGCCTGGGGCCTCGAGGCGAGGTCTGTCAGATCGTGCAGTGCGCACGGCTTTTGAAGGAGCACATCCAGCATGACCCAGGGCACCGTGAAGTGGTTCAACGCCGAGAAGGGCTTCGGCTTCATCGCTCAGGACGACGGCGGCGCGGACGTCTTCGTTCACTACAGCGCCATCCAGTCGAACGGCTACCGGACGCTGGAGGACAACCAGCGGGTGGAGTTCGAGATCACCCAGGGCGCGAAGGGCCCGCAGGCCGAGAACGTTCGCGCGATCTGACCTGCTCACTTCTCTGACCGCCCCGGCCTGCCGGCCAGGCTGAGCGGCAGAACTGCCGGAGGGCCGTCACCCCGTGGGGTGGCGGCCCTCCGCGCGTCCCGGGGCGCCCTTTCGGCACATTCCCAACTTTCCGTGACAGAGTCCGCACGCAACGTACGGACCGCACGCACGGGGCGGGCGGGAAATCGGAAGGAGCGGCCGGTGGCGGCACAGGCACGGACCAGAGGGCGGAGGCGAGCGGCACGGGCCGCGGCCGGAGCGAGCAGCCTCGTCCTGATGACCGGGGCGGGCGTCCTGCTCCCCGCCGGATCGGCATGGGCGGCCCTGCCGTCGGAGTGCGCGCAGGCCGGGCTGGACGTCACCTGCACCTTCACGGACACCGCGGGCGCGATCACCCTCGACGTGCCCGACGGCGTCACCAGCGTCGAGATGGCGGTGCGCGGCGGGTCGGGCGGCTCGGGGCAGACCGCCTCGCCGTTCCTGCCGGAGCCGCTCGTGACGCCCGGCGGGCTCGGCGGCACCGCGACGGCGACGGTGCCGGTCGACCCCGCGACCGACCTGGAGATCCGCGTCGGTGGCGCCGGCCAGGACGGCGCGGACGGGGGTGCCGGCGGCGCGCACGGGGGTGCCGCCGGCACCACCCTCAACGTCTTGGTCCTCGCCCTGCAGGGCGGGGGCGGCGGCGGCGGCTCGGAGGTCCGCGTGGCCGGGACCGACCCGGCCGCGGACGACCCGCTGATCGCCGCCGGTGGCGGCGGAGGCGGCGGAGGCGGGTTCTTCGGGTCTGCCGAGGCGGGCGCGGGCGGCGGAACCACCGGGGGCGACGCCCCGAACGGTGGGTTCGGCGGCACCCAGACCGAGGGCGGTGCCGGGGCCGGCCTGATCCCGAACATCCTGACCGGCGAGAGCGGCTCGCGCGGTCAGGGCGGCGCGGCGCTGGTCCTCACCGGCGGCGGTGGTGGGGGCGGCGGTTACTACGGCGGCGGCGGGGCCGGCGCCGATCTCCAGTCGCTGATCGGCGGCGGTGGGGGCGGCGGCAGCGGCTTCGGGCCGGACAGCGTGTCCTTCGGCGTCGCCAGCGACCCCGGCGACGGCGAGGTCGTCCTGCGCTTCACCCTCCCCGACCCCGACGACGGCACGGGCGGCGGCACCGGCGACCCCGACGACGGTGACGACGGTGGTTCCGGCGGTGGCTCCGGTGGTGGGGGCGGCGGCGACGACCGCGACGTCTCCGGCGGCGGCGCCCCCCGCGACTGCCTCGTCGACCGCCTCGTGACCGGCCGCGTCGACGTCACCACCCCTGCGGTCCCCGCGATCGACGGCGGCTGCTGACCGGCCGCACTGCTGACCGGCCGCACTGCTGACCGGCCGCACTGCTGACCGGCGCTGCTGCTGACCGGCGCTGCTGCTGACCGGCACTGCTGCTGACCGGGGCGCGATGCCCGGCCGGTGTCAAGAAAGGGTGACACCCCTTACTGCGCAGTAAGGGGTGTCACCCTTTCTTTTCCACAGGCGAGGAAGGACCGCGTCCGGGACCAGTCGGCGGCGGTGGCGGCGGGGGCGGTCGCGGCGTCTGACGGGCGGTCAGTGGCGGTGTCGAGGACGGCGTCGAGGACGGCGTCGAGGGCGTCGAGGCCGAGTTGAACGGCGGCGGCGGGGACGCCGCGGGCGGTGAGGATCTCGGCGAGCCAGCCGACGAAGTCGGTGAACAGCTCGACGTCGTCGAGGAACAGCGCGGCGGTGAGGAAGTCGAGGATGTAGCCGATGTCCTCGACGGTCCGGGCGCGCTGCTCGGCGCCGTAGGCGGCCATCGGGGGGAAGCGGCGGGCGAGTTCGGCCATCGTCGCGTCGACGAGGTCGGCGTGGGCGGCGCGGAGCCGGACGTGGGCGTCGTCGGGGTGCTCCAGCGGCGGGGCGGGGTCGGTGAACGCCGGCCAGGAGTCGGACTCGATCAGCGCGAGGGCGGCCGTCGGGTCCGGGGCCCACCCGTTGGCGCCGAGGGCGAGGGCCCAGCGGCCGTCGGGGCCGAAGCCGCGGCCCCCGGCGAGGACCGGGACGCCGGCGCCGCGCGCGGCCTCGATCATGCGCCGGGCGCGCTGCAGCGACGTCGACACCGAGCAGGAGAGCGCGACCAGGTCGGGGCCGAGGTCGTGCAGGTACGAGACCAGGTGCGGCGCCGGCACCGAGGCGCCGAGGTAGGAGACGTCCCAGCCGGACAGGCGCAGCGACTCCGACAGGATGCGCGCGGGCAGCGCGTGCCACTCCCCCTCGACGCAGGTGACGACGATCCGCCCGCGGGCCGGGCCGGAGACGGTGCGCGCGCCGAGGGCGGCGACGACGTCCTCGGAGATGCTCGTCGCGACGTGCTCGCGGGCGACGCCCCAGCTGTTGGTGGCCCACTGCCGACCGACCTCGAGCTGGGCCGGGCGGACGAGCTCGTCGAAGATCTGGATCGCCGGGACACCCCGCTCGAGCTCGCCGAGGGCGGCCGCGACGGCGGCGGTCCGGTCGCCCCGGCACAAGGCGTCCCAGTACCGGTCGCGGACGTCGGCGGAGAGCTCGGCGGCGGTCACGGTCACGTGTCCTCCGCCCGCAGCGCGAGCAACGCGATGTCGTCGTGGGACCGGCCGTCGAGGTACTCCAGGACGAGCTGCTCGATCCGTTCGGTGATCGCCTGCGCGGTCATGTCGACGCAGTCGCCGACCATCGCCGCCAGCCGGGTCGGCCCGAGGAACTCGTCGCCGACGCGCGCCTCGGTGACGCCGTCGGTGTAGAGCAGCAACGTCTCCCCCGGTTCGAGCTCGACCGTGGTGGCGCGGAAACGCGCCTCGCGCAGCATGCCGACGATCATGCCCGTCGTCTCGACGGTCTGCACGGTCCCGTCGCGCCGCAGGAGCAACGGCGGCGGGTGCCCGCCGGTCGCGAGATGCAGGGTGACGCCGCCGTCGCCGCGGGCGAACCGCCCGTGGACGACCGAGAGGAACTTCGAGCCGTCGACGGCGAGCATCGCGTCGTTGAGGACGGTCAGGGTGCGCACCGGGTCGGTCTCGACGAGCGCCGCGGTGCGCAGGGACTGCCGGGCCTGCCCGGTGAGGACGGCGGCGTTGACGCCCTTGCCGCAGACGTCGCCGATGTCGAACGCCCAGGACCCGCCGCAGGGGTAGACCTGGTAGAAGTCACCGCCGATCGCGGTCGCCTCCTGAGCCGGCCGGTACCGCGCGCCGAGTTCGACGCCCTCGACCTCCGGCAGGTCCGGCGGCAGCAGCGCGGCGCGCAGGGTGCTCGCGAGGGCGGCGCGCTCCTCGTAGATCCGGGCGGACGCGACGGCGAACGCGGCCCGGGCCGCGAGGGCGTCGGTCATCGCGTCGAGGTCGGCGGCGTCGACGTCGCCGAGCACGTCGGTGCGTCGCGCCAGCACGAGCGTCCCGGTCACCGACCCGTAGGCCTGCAAGGGGACGGTGATCAGCACGGTCGGGGCGTCGGCGAGTTCCTTGGCGAGCGCGGGGTCGGCGCCGAGTTCTTCGAGCAGGGCGGGGTCGTCCAGCGGCCGCCGACCGGGATGCCGGGCGGCGGCGGGGATTCCCGGCGCGGAGTGCTCACGCGGAGCGCCCGTCCCGACCGAGACGACGCGGTGGACCGAGCCGTCCGGGGCGAGAGCGGCTCCCCACGCGGCGAGGCGCGGGACGGCGAGGGTGACGACGCGGCCGAGCGTCCGGCGCAGGTTCAGCGTCCCCGCCAACGCCAGTCCGGCGTCGGCGGCGAAGCGGTCGACGCTCAGCCGACGCCCGCCTTCGAGGAGGCGTCGCCCTGGCCGGCGGCGGAGGCCGAGCGGTGGATCGCGAACAGGTCGGCGTCGGCGGTCGCGCTGTCGGGCAGCATCAGGCTGAACCAGACGGCCTTGCCGCCGGACCGGGCCTCGATGCCCCAGTCGTCGGAGACGGCGGCGACGATCTTCAGGCCGCGACCCGACTCGGGGATCTCGTCGCCGCCGGGGACGAACGGGCGGTGCAGCATCGGCTCGCCGTCGGCGATCGAGATCGTGACCCGGTCGGCGGCCGCGATGCTGAGGGTGACGTCCGTGCGTGCGTGCCGGACGGCGTTGGCGATCAGCTCACTGACGCCGAGTTCGGCGTCCTCGACCAGGCGGGCGAGGTCCCACTCGAGCAGGGTGTCCCGCACGAAATGCCGGCCGTGCGTCACCGAGGCCAGGTCGGCGCTCAGCAGAAGTCGTCGTTCTCGGAAGGGGTTACTGCTCATCTCGTCCGTCCGTCCTCGACAGCGAGGGCTTCGCCACCGTGTCGCTCGTGGCCGCGCATCGCCGCCTCGACCGAGCCGAACTGGGGGAACAGCTCGGTCAACCCGCAGATCTCGATCACCCGCCGAATCACGTGGTGGGTGTAGACCAGGCGGACCCACCCGTCGCGGGCCGCCGCTTCGCGGTGAACGGCCACCAGTGCCCGCACCACGGAGGAGTCGATGAACGAGACGTTGAGCATGTCGATGACCAGGTGACCGTCGCCGACCGTCAGGTGCGCGAGCAGTGACTCCCCGAGCTGCTCGTCGGCCGCGTCCCACTCCCCGGTCAGGGTGAGGACCGGCGGTCCCGCCTCCACCGGACGCGTGACCACGACCTGACCCATGTCCACCTCTCGTTGTCGTACCGGTCGGACCTACCCGTCGTGCGGCCCCGGAGAACCTGTGAGACGGGTGACAGGCCGGTGAGAGGCATCGAAGCATGTCGGGCGGCTGCCCGCGACCGCCCCGAACCCGTGTTCGTCCAACCGCAGACCGTAGTAACAGTCGACCGCCGTCGCGGGCCGACCGCGGGTGAAGGTCGCCCCGGGGCTGATCCCGTCCAGTTTCTCGTTCTTCAGGCGCCACAGCCCGTCGAGAATCAGGTCGGTCGTGACGGCCCCGCCGCTCGCCGGGCCCGAGACCTGCGCAAGGGCGGCTTCGAGCAGCTTGCCGGCGGCCCACCCCAGCAGGGTCTGCTGATCGATCGGCCCGGCCGGCATCCAGCGTTGCGTGGCCGCGTGGAACGCGCGGATGCCCGGGGTGTCGGTCGTGGTGTACGGCACCACGCCGCTGCCGAGGAAGGTCTTGTTGCGACGCAACCCGGCATCGGCCGCGGCGGCCGCCGACAGACCGATCGCTCCCATGGAGATCGTCGGGAAGTAGTTCAGCGACGCGCACGAGCGCGCGGCCCGGATGCTCGCCGACCCGTCCAGGCCGAGGAAGAGGGTGTTCACGCCGGCGGCTTTCATCGTCTGGCACTCGGACGTGTAGTCCGGCTGGGTGAGCGACGTCGCCGCGATGGGCCCGAGCGCAGCCTGCGCGCGCTCGGCACTCTTGGGGAAGTTGTTCTTCAGCCCGGTGCAGATGGACGCCTCGACGCAGTAGAACAGTCCCGCCTTGCGTGGGCCCTCGGCGACCCGGGCGGCGTCGATCACGCCGCCGTCGTACGACGTCAGCGGCGCCCCGCCCGTCGGGAACAGGTACGGACTCTGCACCCAGTCCTCGGCAGTGACGTCACCGCCGACGACGGGGACGCGATCCCGCTCGGCGGCCGTTCGCAGCGCGGCGATCGCGATCGGGACGCCTCCCCCGACGATCGCGACGGCACCGCGGTCGTGGATCAGCGAGTTCCAGTTCGCGGTCACGCGGGCCGGGTCTGACGCATCGTCGAGTTGGATGAGCCGCACCGGGTGGCATTCGAGACCGCCGCGAGCGTTGACGTCCTTCGCCCAGATCGCCAGGCCGGCGCGCAGACCCCCGATGGTCGCTCCCACGAGCCCCGACGTCGCGAGGGTCTGACCGAGGACCACCGGCTCCAACGGCTGTGCGCACTTCCCGGCCGCAGCGGGGCGAGCCGCGGGAGCGACGGCGGCGGGTTCGCTCCCGCCGCGGCGATCGTGGACGGTCGGGCCCGACGGTGCCGCGGCGCCGACCGATGCGGAGGCAACGGTCGCCGGCTCCGGCGTCGCGGCATCGACGGTCGCGGCCCCGACGGCAGCCGGTGCGGCGGGGGCACCGGCCGGCGGAGAGAGGTCGACCGGGGCGTCGCCGTTGCCGACCGCGGCGACGGACTCGTGGTCCAGGCGAGTGCCGCAGGCGGTCGCGACCAGCAGGAGAACGAGTCCGGGCACCAGCGCCCGGCACCGCCACGGCAGTCTGCTCACGACGCGCCCAGGTCCTCGATCCGCCGACTGCGCTCGCACAGCCCGTAGGCCTCCTCGCCGTCCCAGCGGCAGCGCACCATCGCGTCGTTGAGAATCTTGATCCGCGGGTCGGTGCGGTCCACGCCCTGGAGAACCTCGTTGGGCTCGCTGAGTGTCTGGGTCATCGAGGAGAGGACCTCGACCTCGATCACGACCTCCCGGCCGCCGTCGTCGAGGCGGACGGTCATCGCCCGGGGGTCCGCGCCGGCGCTCTCCAACGTCGGCATGTCGAGCGGGGTGATCTCGCGGAGCTTGTCGTCCTCGCAGATGAAGCCCCGGTTCAGGGCGACGACGTCGTCGTTGTCCCACATGCGCAGGGCGACGAACGAGCGCCCGGAGGGGAACTCGGCGTGCGCCCACGAGCCGCGCCGGAAGTTCGCGAAGTTTCGCGGCCCGTAGCTGTGGTCGCGGATGCCGGTGCCGGCGAGCTCCCACTCCTGATCGCCGCAGCGCAGCCGCCCGGCGAAGCGGCCGGGCTGCTCGTAGTGGCGGTGCGCCCAGGACTGGTCGGACATGTCCGCGGCCCCGAGGTCCCACAGCGGCGTCAGGGCGTCGAACCGGTACTCGAACTGCACGGGGACGACCTCACGGTCGGTCAGCAGACCGGACCCGAGCTCGTCGATGTCGGTGGGGCGCGCCATCGCGTCGCCGGTCACGGTCCAGGTGGTCAGCGGTTCGTCGCAGCGGAAGCTGAGGGTCCCGTTGGACGGACCGGACTCCCCCGGGGTCTGCGGCCCGCGCCCGTAGGTCCTGGACATGAGCAGCTTCCCGCCCGGCAGGTAGACGGTGATCAGACCGCGCCACGTCGTCGGGTCGTGCGGGGTGCGCCCGAGGTGGTTCCACAGCCCGACCTCGGCCTGCGGGTCGTACCAGCCGAAGAAGTAGTTCTCGCTCCACAGGTCCACGCCCGACGGGATCGCGTGGGTGAGGTCCTCGACGGGGTCGACGTTGTGCGGGTATTCCATGACGCTCCCTCAGATCTTGGTGACAGTGCCCGCGCCGCCGTCGAGGCGGACGCGGTCACCGGTGCGGAGGACCTCGGTCCCGGTTCGCGTGTTGATGACGCAGGGCAGCCCCATCTCGCGAGCCACGATCGCGCCGTGCGAGAGCGGCCCGCCGACGTCGATGGCGAGGCCGGCCGCGACGACGAACCCCAGCGACCAACTCGGATCGGTGAGGGGGCAGACGAGAATCTCGCCGGGTTCGAGCTGGTCGAGCTCGGCCGCGCGGCGCAGGACCCGGACCGGTCCGTCCACGACGCCGGGGCTGACCGCGAACCCGGTGAGCGCGACCGCGTCCGTACCTGACGCCCCCTCAGGCAGCGGCAGCGGCTCCGGCGATCCGGTCCACGCGTCCGGGAGGCGCGTGGTGCGGTACTCGTCGAACCGGGCCCGGCGCTCGGCGACGACGTCGGCCACGCCGGGCGGCAGGGCACCGGTGAGCTCGTCCAGCCGGAGGAAGAAGACGTCCTCGGGTTCCTTGAGGACGCCGGTGGCGTGCAGATCCGCGCCGAGGGTGCGCGCCGCGACGCGGGCGCCGTCGACGGCGCGCAGGAACGCCGCACGCCCGCTCTCGCGCAGGGGCAGAAAGTGGCGGACGATGCGCACCAGCGTCCGCGCCGCCGGACGCCGCAGGGGCGAGAGCGCCTCCAGCAGGATCCGTTCGGCGTCCGCGGCCGCGGCCTCGCGACGGGCGGCGACGGCCGCGGGGGCCTGCTCCGCCGACTGGGTGCGGAAGCGGTCGACCATGGCGCGCAGCGGCCCGTCGTCCTCCCGCCAGACCCGAGCGGAGAGCTCACCCTCGTCGGGTCCGTGGTAGCCGTGCCGCGCGACGAACGGGGCCAGGTCGCCGGAGCCGTGGGCGATCGCCCAGAGCTCGGCGAGCCATTCGGTCTCGTCCACCGACTGGCCGGTGGCGATGCGCAGCTCGAGGCCGGGGTGACCGGCCTTGGCCGCCAGCTGCGCGAGCTGGGTGAAGAAGGCGGGGGCGAGCATCGTGCCGATGGTGTGCGGGACCATCACGCGGGTGAACAGGTCCGCGGCCTCGTGCAGGATCGCGCGGGCCCGCGCCGGGTCGGCCGGCTCGGCGAGAACGCGCCGCCACCAGGCGTCCGCCTCGGCCTCCAGGGCGTGCAGGCGGCGGTGCACCCCGAACGCCGCGCGGGGC
>NZ_BAAAHE010000002.1:0-107717 GCF_039525035.1 Sporichthya brevicatena | reverse complement strand
GACGACCGGGTAGCGCCGGCGCATCGGCGCGGACTGGATCCCCGGCCGGACGGTGCCGAAGAACTCGCGCTCGAGGGCGTCGCCGGACTGGCCGGGGCTGCGGTCGGCCATCGCCCGGAACTGGTCGAGGTTGATCGCCGCGCGGCCACGGAAGATCCCGATGAAGCGCTCGTCCGGATCGGCGGGCCAGGTGATCTCGCTGCGACGCAGCACGCCGAGCTCCCAGAAGGCGGTGCGGATGCTGCGTTCCACGACGGGGGCGTAGAGCGTCCACGTCAGCGGCGTGATCACGCCGGGCAGCGCCTCGGCCGCGTTCACGCGCGTCCAGAAGGTGGTGGGGCCGGTCCGGGTATCGATCGGGTCGTCGACCATGACGCTGCACGTTACACAAATAGTGTGTTTTGTGTAACCCCTCGCCGCCGGACCGCCGCGACTAGGCTGGGGTTCGATGACCACCCCGGATCTCGCCGCCGAACGCGGCCGTATCTTCAAGGCTGCCGTCGCGTGCTTCTCCCGTTACGGCCTGCGCCGCACGACCATGGACGACGTCGCCAACGCGGCTGACGTCTCCCGTAAGACCGTCTACAACTACTTCACCAACAAGAGTGCGCTGATCGCCGAGGTGATCTTCGACGAGGCCCGCCGGGTGAACGCCCGGGCCCGACGGCGCCTCGATCTGGACCTGCCGTCACCCGAGCTCCTGGTGGAGGCGGAGCTGGAGCTGCTGGCGTCGGCGCGCCGGTCGAGCTACGTGGAGATCCTGCTGAACCCCACGGACTTCCGCACCGCGAGCGAGGTGATCGAGCGCTCCGACCGCGTCGCGGAGGTCCAGCACGAGTACTGGGCCCCGATCCTCGACCGCATCGCCGACCGCGGCGACCTGCCGGCCGACACCGACCGGGCCGAGCTCGTGGCCTGGCTGACCTTCGTCCACGTCTCGCTCTGCGTGCGGCCGGCGGGAGCGGACCGCACGCAGGTCCAGCGGATGCTGACCCGGTTCCTCGCACCGGGCATCCTCGCCCCGGTGGCCAGTCCCGCGGGCCGTGCCGTCGCCGGCCCGGGCGGCCGGTGATCCGAACCGCCGGGCACGGCACGGCCACTCAGGCCGAACTCACGGACCTGTTCCGCGAGGCCGGGATCACCCACGTGGTGGACGTCCGACGGTTCCCCGGCAGCCGGCGACACCCACACGTGGGGCGGGACCGGATGGCGGAGTGGCTCCCGGCGGCGGGGATCGACTACCGGTGGGTGGCCGAGCTCGGCGGGCGGCGGCGACCGGACCCGGATTCGCCGCACGTCGCGCTGCACAACCTGCAGTTCCGGGCGTACGCCGACCACATGGAGACGGCGGAGTTCTCGGCGGCGGTGGGCGACCTCCTGGAGCTCGCCGGTTCGAGCGCGGCCCTGGTGATGTGCTCGGAGTCGGTGTGGTGGCGCTGCCACCGCCGGCTGCTCGCGGACCACCTCGTTCTGGTGTCCGGGATCTCCGTCGAGCACCTGTTCCACGACGGGCGGCTCGTGGCCCATCCCGTGACCACCGGCGCTCGGCCCGCCGGGGACCACGTCGTCTACGACGCGGTCCCGGACGAGCCCGCGGACCCGTGACCAGGTCGGCGGCGTAGCTTGCCCGCATGGATGCGGACGAGCCACGGGTACTGGTCAACACGCGACGACTGGAGCCGACGGTCACGGCCGGAGCGGCCTGGAAGCTGCAGGAGAGCCGGCGCGACCTCGACTCCAACGTCATCGTCCTCCCGCCGGGCGGCGGGATCGACGCGCACGACGGTCCACCGCTCGATGTCCTCGTGCACGTTCTCGACGGGTCCGGGGAGCTCGGGACCGACCGCGGGCCGATCGCCCTGGAGCCGGGCGCGCTGGTGTGGCTCCCCCGCGGATCGCGACGCCAGTTCACCGCAGGCCCGGACGGGCTCCGCTACCTGACCGTCCATCAGCGCCGGCAGGCCCTGACGCTGGAGCCGTTCTCGGGGTAAGACCGCCACCTTTCTAAAACACAATCTCATTGACGGAAGAAGTCCGTCCGAGAACTGTGTTCGGGAAAGGACGTTCCATGACCACCACCAGCGGCCGGCCCGCACTTACGCGCGGCCGGCTGACGACGGAGCGGGACGCCGGCTTCGAGGCGTTCTGGATGCTGCGCCTCGCGTTCACCGTCGCCCCGATCGCCTTCGGGCTCGACAAGTTCTTCGACGTCCTCGTCGAGTGGGAGATCTACCTCGCCGACGACCTCGTCCGTTGGCTTCCCGGCGACGCGACCGAACTCATGTACGCGGTCGGCGTGATCGAGATCGTCGCGGGCGTTGTCGTGTTCCTGCGCCCGCGCTTCGGATCGTTCCTCGTCGCCGCGTGGCTGCTGGGGATCATCGTCGACCTGCTCATGGTGGGCGACTTCTACGACGTCGCCCTCCGCGACTTCGGCCTCCTCCTCGCCGCCCTCACCCTCGCCCGCCTCGCCGCGACCTACGACCCCGACCCCCTCCTCACCCGGCCGGCGATCCTCCGCCACTGAGCCCCCTCGCCCCTGCACTGGAGATGACATCTCTAGTGCAGGACCCCGGCCTCGTTGGAGATGACATCTCCACTGCAGGACCCCGATCTCGTTGAAGATGACATCTCCACCGCAGGACCCCGGTCTCGTTGGAGATGTCATCTTCAGGGGGCGGGGTGGCGGGCGCCGGCGAGGGCGGCGGCGGTCGCGAGGAGGCCGCAGGTCGCGACGATCCCCAGCAGCGGGAGCCACGGGACCGTGACGGCCGCCGTGACACCGGTCCCGACGAGGTCGGTGGCGATCGCGTGGCGGACGAGGAGGCCGAGCCCCACCGCGGTGATCCCGCCGAGGACGAGGCCGGCGGCGGTGATGAACCCGGCCTGCCAGATCGCGGCGCGGCGGAGCTGGTCCGGGGTCGCGCCGAGCAGGGTCAGCGTCCGAACCTGGCGGCGGCGCTGGGTCGCGCCGATCAGGGTCGTGTTGACGACGGCGATCGCGGCGTAGAACCCCGCCGGCCCGAGCAGGATCGTCAGCCCGAGGTTGTTCGCCCGTCGCGTCTGTGCGGTGACGGCGTCGATCCACTCGTCGCCGGTGAACACGGTCGCTCCCGGGAGGTCCCGCTCCAGCGCGGCACGCGCCGCCTCGGCGTCGGCCCGGTCGTGGAGCATCACGAACAGTTCGGACGGCGGCGTGGCGTCGACCTGGTCGGCGACGAGGTCGGCCGGCAGCAGGATGTCGCCGTAGAGGTCGGGGGCGTCGGGAACGACCGCGACGATCCGCAGCCGCTGCTCCTCGCCGTTCAGACGGACCGTCAGAGAACCGCCGAGGCCCTTGCCCGCGTCGGTGGTCCAGCTGCGGGAGACCGCGACCGCGCGGCCGTGCAGGTCGTCGATGCTCCCCTTCGTGGCACGTAGGCCACGCGCGACGGTCGCCGTCGCGACGTCGACGGCGTCGACGTCCTCGCGCTCGAACCCGTCGAGGTCGACGTGGATCGGCACGACGTGGCGCTGGTCGACGAGGCGGACCGCCGGGTTGTCCCGCACCCGCGTCAGGGCCTGCTGGTCACCGTCGGTCTGGACGACGAGCGGGGCGCGAAGGTGTGCGCGGTCGAGCGCGGAGGTCCAGTCGGCGGTGAAGCTGAGCGCGAGGAGCATCGACCCGGCGATCGCGGAGATGGCGAGCACCGGCGCGGCCACCGAGGCCGTCGTGCGCACACCCGCGCGCAGTTCGTCGCGCGCGATGCGGGCCGCGACGTCACGCGCCACGAACGGCCGTGCCACCAGCCCGGCGACGCGCGGGATCAGGAACGGACCGAAGCACATCAGCCCGATCACGACGAACTCCGGCAGCAGCACCGCGGCGATCAACGCGAACAACGGGCCCGTGCGGTCGGCGTAGATCACCGCGACGACGGCGGTGGCGACGACGCCCCCGAGGCAGAGGCTCCCGACGATCCACTGCGCGAGACTGGGCCGGCCGCGTTCGATCACCGCCTCGCGCAAGGCGGCCGTCGGCGGGACCTTCGCCGCCCGTCGCGAGGACCGCCACGCCCCGAGCAGGGCGACGGCCATCCCCGTCGGCGCCGCGATCGACCACGCGAGCCAGGGCGAGGGCGCCACGAGGTGCTGATCGGCCAGCCCGATGTGCCGTACGAGGGCCAGCGCCGGCCCGGCGAGCGGCGTCGCGATCAGACACCCCGTCAGGGACGCGGCGACCGCGACGGCGAGCGACTCCCCCAGCACGAGCCGGCGCACCTGACGCCCGGTCGCGCCGACGAGCCGCAGCAGCCCGAGCTCCCGGCGGCGCGTGGCGACGACGAACCCGAACGTCGAGCCGACGACGAAGACCGCCAGAAACAGCGAGATCGCCGACATGATGCCGAGCATCGAGGTGAGGTCGTCGAGTTCACGGCGCTGGTCCTCGGTGGCCGCGGGGCCGAGGCGGGACAGCGTCGCGTCGACCGAGGCGAGCAGGTTGACCGTGGTCGCGATCAGCACGATGCCGCTGACGAGCGCGACGAACGCCCCGAGGTACGCGGGCCACGAGACGCGGACGGTCTGCCGGGAGAGCCGGCTCATCGGGCCGGTCAGCGGACCGGTGACCAGCCGCAGCGCGGTGGCGGTCATGCCCGCTCCAGCTCGTTCATGCGGCGGGCGATGGTGTCCGCGTCGGCGTCCCGCAGGTGCCCGACGATGCGGCCGTCGGCGAGGAAGAGCGTCTGGTCGGCGTAGGACGCCGCGAGCGGGTCGTGGGTGACCATGACGACGGTCTGGCCGTCGTCGACCAGGTTCCGCAAGAGGGCGAGGACGTCACGGCCGGTGGTGCGGTCCAGCGCGCCGGTCGGCTCGTCGGCGAACAGGACGGCGGGCCGCGTGTGCAGCGCCCGGGCGATCGCGACGCGCTGCTGCTGACCCCCCGACAGCTCCGGCGGGCGGCGCTTGGCCAGGTCACGGAGGCCGACGCGGTCGAGCGCGTTCAGAACGGCCCCGCGATCGACCGGCTGCCCCGCGAGCCGCGCCGGGAGCGCGACGTTGTCGAACGCTGTCAGCGCGTCGAGCAGGTTGTAGGACTGGAAGACGAAACCCATCGCGGTGCGGCGGAACTTCGTCAGGGCCGTCGCGTCGAGGCGACCGAGGTCGGTCCCGGCGATGCTGACCCGCCCGCGGGTCGGGGCGTCGAGCCCGGCGGCGATCTGGAGCAACGTCGACTTCCCGGAGCCGGACGGGCCCATGATCGCCGTGAACGTCCCGGGGGCGAACGCGTGCGTGACCCCGCGCAGCGCCTCGACGCTCCCGGCGCGGGAGCGGTAGACGCGGGTGACGGCGTCGAGCGCGACGGCCGGCCCGTCGAGGCTGTCGGCGTGGTGGGCAGCGGCGGTGCGGGCGAAGGTCGGAAGCGGCATGAATCCAGTGCACTCGTCCTCGCGGGCGCACACACGGGCCTGCGCGCCACGATCGAGGTAGCGCGTGCGCTACCGCGAACAGGCGCGTTCGCTTCTACGCTCGATCAGTGCCCCGCTCCCCCGACGCCTGGACTGCCGTCCGCGGCCGGCCGACGGCGTTCCTGACCTCGGTGTGGCCGTGGCGCTCGTTGGGCTACCTGCTCTCGACCGTCCCGATCGGCGTGCTGACGCTCGTGGTCCTCGGGGTCGTCGTGGGTCTCGGTGTGCTGACCGCCGTCCTGGTGATCGGCCTGCTGCTGCTCGCCAACGTGCCGCTGGTGACGACGGTCGTGGGCGAGCTCGAGCGCGCCCGGTTGCGGCTGGTCCTTCCGTCGGTACCGGCGCGCGCCGCCTCCCTGCGTGAGCGGGTCCGGACGTGGCGGACGCTGCCGGTCGCCTGGCCCGAGATCGGCTACGCGGCGCTGCTGGCGACGGTGCTGTGGGTCGTCGACGCCGTCGTGCTGACGTTCGCGCTGACCGTGCCGGTGGTGCTGGTCCTCGCGCCCGCGCTGGTGGAGATGGACGCGGTCGAGGTCGCCGGCTGGCGGATCGACTCCGGCGCCGAGGCCTGGCCGGCGGTCGGGGTCGGGGTGCTCGCCGCGGTCGGGGCGGCCTACCTGGTCACCGCACTCGCGAGCGGGCAGGCGGCCCTGACCCGGCAGCTGCTCGACCCGCCGGAGGCCCGGTTGGTCGAGGCCGTCGACCGGTTGCGGCGCTCGCGGGCCGGGCTGGTCGACGCGTTCGAGGCCGAGCGCCGGCGCATCGAGCGCGACCTCCACGACGGCGCGCAGCAACGCCTGGTCGCGCTGACGATGGCGCTCGGGCAGGCGGAACTCTCCCTCGTCCAGGGGCCGGCGCTCGCGCAGGTGCAGAAGGCGCACCGCCTCGCCGAGGAGGCGCTGGAGGACCTGCGCGCGACGGTCCGCGGCATCCATCCGCAGGTGCTCACCGACCACGGGCTCGCCGCCGCGATCGCCGAGCTCGCGGACCGCTGCGCCGTCCCGGTCCGCACCGACCTGCACCTGTCCGGCCGGCTGTCGGCGCCGATCGAGACGGCCGCCTACTTCCTCGTCAGCGAGGCGCTGACGAACGTCGCCCGGCACGCCGAAGCGCAGTCGGTGCAGGTGCACGCGTGGGTCGTCGACGGCGAACTGACGGTGACGGTCGTCGACGACGGCCGCGGCGGCGCGGACCCGGCCCGCGGCACCGGCCTGGCGGGCCTGGCTGCACGCGTCGAGGCGATCGACGGCACGCTGGAGGTCAGCAGCCCGCCCGGCGGACCGACGACCGTGAGGATGACATGCCCGGCATGACGGACCGTCAGTCGCTGCGCATCGTGCTCGCTGAGGACGTGGCGCTGCTGCGCGAGGGTCTGGTCGGCATCCTCACCGCCGCGGGGCACGAGGTCGTCGCGGCGGTGCCGGACGCCGACGCGCTGCTGGCCTTCACCGAGCGCCTGCAGCCGGACGTCGTGGTCACCGACATCCGGATGCCGCCGACGCACACCGACGAGGGCCTGCGCGCGGCGGTCACGATCCGCGCGCAGCACCCGAGGATCGCGATCCTGCTGCTGAGCGCGTACATCGCCGAGGCTTACGTCGGCGACCTGCTCGACTCCACCGCGCAGAGCGGTCACGCCGGCATGGGCTATCTCCTCAAGGACCGGGTCGGGCACGTCCGCGAGTTCCTCGACAGCCTCGACCGCGTCGCCGCCGGCGGGACCGTCGTCGATCCCGACGTCGTCCGGCACCTGCTCGCCCGCCGCCGCGACGACGGCCCCCTCGCCGCGCTGACCGACCGGGAGCGCGAGGTCCTGGGCCTGATGGCCGAGGGATACACCAACCCGACCATCGCCTCCCAGCTCTTCGTCAGCGAGGCCGCGGTCCGCAAGCACGTCGGCAACATCTTCGCCAAGCTCGACCTCGACCCCGACTCCGACCGCCGCGTCTCCGCCGTCCTCACCTACCTCCGCGGCGCCGGCTGACCCCTGCAGTGGGGATGCCATCTCCACTGCAGGCTGACGTCCGAAGATGTGGTCGCAATAGCAGCCACATCGTCGGACGCAAGAGCCTCTTGCGCCGATCGTGGCGGAGCGAAAGTCTGGCGCTCTCACCGCGACGACGAGGAGCTGCCATGCGTACACCCACCCTGTTCACGACGGGCGTGGTGCTCGCCGCGTTCCTGATTCCGGCCGCGGCGGAGGCGGCACCGACCGCGGCGGAGGCGACCGGGATCTCCAAGACGAAGGCGCGCAAGATCGTCAACGCGGGCGTCGTGAAGAAGACCGACGTCAAGGGCTTCACCGCGGAGAAGTACGTCGCCGACCCCGCGGACGGCGGCATCGAGAAGGCGCTCTACAAGTGCCTCGGCGGCAAGGCGCCGAAGGAGGTGCTGAGCAAGGACGGGCCGACGCTGTCGAAGGGCGCGTACACCATCGACTCCGGCGCCACAGTGATCGCGACCGTCAAAGCCGCCAGGGCGGACGCGAAGCTCGCGCAGTCCGAGAAGGCCCCGCGGTGCCTGAAGAGGGCCATGACCACCTCGGTCGAGCGGGACGGCGGAGTCGTGCAGCGCATCAAGGTGAAGGCGATCAAGATCGCCGTCCCCGGCGCGGACGTCGCCTTCGGGTACGCATACGAGTTCATCGTCACCCACGAGGACATCGCATTCCTGATCGTCGGTTACGACCTCAACGCCCTCGTCGGCCAGACCCAACTTAACGTCGGCCCCGCCCGCTACGACGGCGGCGACCCGAACCTCAAGCAGGCTCTGGCGCTGCTCGCCAAGAACGTCAAGCGGGTGCGCGCCGTCCGCTGAACCTCGGCCGAAAAGGGCCGCCTTCCGAACTTCGGAAGACGGCCCCGGCCAAGCGGTTCGAGCGGTCAGGCCCCCTTGACCGCGACAGCGAACCGGCTGAAGAGGAAGTGCCCTCCGAGGACTCCGACGCCTGCCAGGATCAGCATCCCGTAGAGCAACTCGGAACCGTTCCCGGTCTGGCCGGGCCGCGGCGCGAAACCGAGCGACTTCACGGTGTCCGCGTACGCCAGTTGCGTGTCGCCGACCACCGGAGCAACGGCGCCTGTGTCGGTGATGACGGCGAGCTCGGTCGGGACCGCGGCAGCGGACGCCGCGAGATCGGCGGGCAGAGCGGCGGGGTCGAAGCCGAAGGCCGCCGAATCCGTCGTGGCCCCCGCCGCGCTCCCGTCTGTGCTGGTGTCAGCGCTGGTGCTGTTGCCCACCCCCGCCGAGGTGCTGCCGCCGGAGGAGCCGAAGCCCAGCTTGGCGATCGCCGCGCCGACCTTGGCCCGCCCGAGGATGTAGGTGACCTGGAACGAGCCGCCCGACCCGCTCGGACTGGTCTGCGTCGTGGTGACCAGCAGACCACCGATCGTGTAGGTGGTCTTCCCGGTCTCGTCCTTGTCGGTGATCACCGGAGCCAGGTCGATCTGAATGCCCGCTGCTTTGAGCGCACTGTTGGCCTGGGCGATGGCCTCCTTGCTGTCCTGACCCTGGCCGGCGTAGCGGAATCCGTTCTGGTCGAACCCGAACTCCTGACCGTTGACAGAGAACCGCCCGAAGGTCTTGGCCTCGATCAGCGCCGGCTTGTTCACGGTCTGGGTGATGGACGCGATCGCGGTCGAATTGCCGACTTCCAGCGGGCCGGACACGAAGCCGGACGAGCTGCCGGACGCGACGGCCGAAACCGCGTTGCCCTGAACCGCAGTGGCAGCGTTGGCCGTCTGCTGCTGGTTCGGAGCAGCGATCTCCGCGGGCGCGCCGTAGGAGGCGGAGGACGTGGATGACGTCGTCGTACTGGCGGACTTCACCCGACCGTACCCGAACTCCCCCTCGGCCTCCGGAGTGCCCGAGGATGCCGTCTGCACGTACCCGGGCATCACGGCGAACGGTATCTGCAGTTCCGCAGCACCGAACTGGTTGGGCACACCGTTGATGGTGCCGGGCAGCGTCTGGACGGTGTTGCCGAAGTACGGCGACCCGGCAAAGCCCTTGCTGCCGCCCGAATTGGTGGTCTCGGCCGAGGCGGTCAGTGAGCCCGCGTCGTTCTTCGGAGAGGCCGGGATCTCGTCCCCGTTGACCTCGAAGTAGAACGCGTCGCCGCGCGCTTCGAGATTGAATCGGGTGTCGTCGGCGGATGCTGACCCCGGGAGACCGACCACCACGGCCGCGGTGCCGGCGGTCCCGAGAACGGTAAGGGCGAGAGCCCATCGGGGCGCCCTCACGATGCCAACGACCCGAGGTAGCTGTTCATGATTGTCTCCTCCGAGATCTCGCCGGGCTCACCGGCGAAGCTGATGCGTCCACGGTCGAGGATGTAGACGTAGTCGGCCATCCTCAGCGCTTGGCCCACGTACTGCTCGACGAGCAACTGGGCGACGCCCTGCCTCCCGAGATCGGCCAAGTAGTCGAATATTTCTTCAACGATCTTGGGCGCCAGGCCCATCGAAACCTCGTCCAGCAGAACGACCTGGGGATCGCTGACGTACGCGTGGGAGAGCGCGAGCATCTGCTGCTCGCCGCCGCTCAACGTGCGGGCGATCTGCCGAGCGCGCTCCTGCAGGCGCGGGAACGTGCTCGTCGCCGTTCTGAACCCCTTCTTGAACTGTCCGGCCGGAGACTGCAAGAGGATGTTGTCGCTCACCGTCAGGGACGGAAAGATTCCTCGCCCCTCCGGCACGTGGATGATGCCCTTCCGCGAGACCTTGAAGGCGGGGTCCCCCGTCACGTCCTGACCATTGATCAGAATCTGGCCGGAGTAGGGCTTGAGCAGCCCCGAGGCCACCCGCAGCAGAGTGGTCTTGCCGGCGCCGTTCGGACCCAACAGCGCGACGGTGGCGCGATCGGGAACCGTCAGGCTGACGTCCAGCAACACCGTGCCGTTGTCGTAGCCGGCCGTGATGTTCCTCAGCTCAAGCAACGGAGACCTCCCCGAGGTAGGCGGCCTTCACCAGGTCGCTGCTCAGGGCTTCCTTGGTAGTGCCCTGGTAGATGATCTTGCCGAAGTCGAGCACGTAGATCTGCTGGCAGATCTCCGAGACCAATGCCATGTCGTGCTCGACGATGAGAATCCCGTTCCCGGTCTCGCGGACCCAGTTCGTGAGCACCGCACCGAAGGCGTGGGTCTCCTGGACGTCCAGGCCTGAGGACGGCTCGTCGAGCAGCAGGAACTTGAACGGCGTAGCGATTGCCCGAGCCAACTCCACCAAGCGGCGTTGGCCGGTCGACAGATCGCCCACGATCTTGTCGCGGAGGTGCGTGATGCTGCAGTGCTCCATCGCCTGGTCCGCGCGCTGACGGATCTGTCTGGTCTCCTTCCGGTTGGAGTAGAGGAGACCCAGTGGCCGGAAGCTCGAGTAGAAGGCGGCCGGGCCGGTCCGCACGTTCTCCCGGACCGTCAGACTCTCGAAGAGTTCCATCCGCTGGAAGGTCCGTCCGAGTCCGTGGTGCGCCCGGTGCGAGGACCGGTGACCGTGGAGGTCCTGGTTCCCCAGGCGCACCGTCCCGGTCTGCGGCTGGTTCCAACCGGTGCACGCGTTGAAGAAGGTCGTCTTCCCGGCCCCGTTCGGGCCGATGAGGCCGGTGATCTGGCCGCCCTTCGCGTACAGCGTCGCGTCGTTCACCGCCGTGATGCCACCGAACCGGACGGTGACGTTCTTGACGTCCAGGTCCACGCCCGAGGTCTGCCGGCTCATGCCTCGTGTCCCTTCGTCCGAGCCGCACCGCTCCCGACGAGGGCGGGCTCGAGCTCCGGTATGCGGATGGTGACCGGTCGCACGGGGGTCGGGTTCAACCGCTCCCGCACGGGGCTACCACCACCGCCCCCGCCCTCCGGCGTGCGTTCGATCCCGCGCCGGCCCAGCAGCGAGCCGAGATTGAGCGCCGGGGCGACCGCGACGAAAATCGCCAGACCCCCGAAAATGACGCCGCGATAGTCGATCATCGTCGGGTTGTCGAACGGCGGATAGATCTTGATGACCTGGTACGCGAACGCCGCCAGCAGCGGCGAGAGGATCGGTCGCCGACCGCAGAATCCGAGGATCGCGACGAAGATCAGCGAGACCGTGTAATCGAACGTCCCGCCAGGGTTTCCGCTGGCCGACTGGGTGACCCCCGCCAGCACGCCACCGCCGACGCCGGCCATGAAGGCCGACAGGCAGAACACCGCGATGCGCATGACGTTGGTGTTGGCGCCGTGGGCATCCAGTGCCACCGGCGAGTCCGCCATCGCCCGGAGCAGCGTTCCCAGCCGGCTCCGCAGGAGCAGCAGAACGATCGCTGCCATGAGCACGAAGACCGTAAGGGCGAGGTAGTAGTAGTTCTTCTCGTCGCTGAAGTCGATCCCGAACAACGACGCCGCGGTTCCTTCCACGGCCTCCGTCCGCTTCTGCGTCGGCGGGACGATGAAGTCCTCACCCGGCCGGGGATGTTGCACGAGCGCGGCGCGGTCGAACATGACCGGTGCGAAGTAGAACGCCTGCTGCAACAGGATGCCGAAGCCGAAGGTGGCGACCGCGACGTAGATGCCCGCCAGGCGGATCGCCGGTATGGCCACCACCGCCCCGAACGGGACCGCCACCAGACCGCCCAGCAGGACAGCGACGGGCCAGGACACCGTCTTGTCACCGACCAGCGGCATCCACCCGAAGAATCCGAGCGTCATCAACTTGGCCGAGACCGTCGCGCCGATTGCGGCGAAGCCCAGGTGACACAGCGAGATCATTCCGGACATGTAAAGCAGCATCCCGAGGGACAAGAAGATGATCGCGTAGGCCATGAAGCCGCTGTAGACGGTCACGTCGGTGTCGGCAACCAGGTGCGGGACCGCGATCAGCACCAGCAGCAGCGCCCCCAGGCCGGTCGCAGTGACGGGCACCGGGAACGCCTTCGGTGTCTTGAGACGCCGGGCGTTGCGCACCCCACGCTCCGTCAGCTTCCGCGACGGCACGAGCAGGAACACCAGCAGCAGCACGATGAAAGGCACGTTGCGCGGCATCGACTTCAGGAACAGGGAGTCCGTCTGCTGCGTCAGCGAAGGCAGGTAGTTGACCAGGATGCCGATCACGAAGGCACCCGCCACCGTGAGCGGCAGGTTCTCGAACAGACCCAGCGCTGCCGCGCCGTACGCCGCGATGACGATCAGCACCAGCACGTTGACCGACACACCCAGCTTCGGCGCCAGGAGCATGCCGGAGATCGACGCGAAGCACGCGCCGAGCACCCAGGACAGCCGACGGACCGCCGACGGGTTGGACTTCTGCAGTGCCAACAGGTCCGGGTCGTCGACGACCGCAGTCATCGCCCGCCCCATCCGCGTCCGGCCGAAGAAGGCGAACAGTGCGAGTGACGTGGCGAGGCAGAACCCCGTGATCATCATGTCGCCGTAGGAGATGGTGACGTCCCCGACTCGAGGTCCGTTGGTCGGAAGGAAGTCGCCGCTCTTCTTGTCCGATGCGCCGTAGATCGCCGTCATCAAGGACTGGAGCAGCACGAGCAGACCGACGGTGGCTACGACCGTGGTGACGGTCGGAGCCGAGGACAGCAGCGTTGCCAGACGCTCCAGGAGTAGACCCCCGAGCACGCCGACCACCAGCAAGGAGATCAGAAAGGCCAGCGGCCAGGGCCAGGACTGCTCGACGTAGCCCTCGTAGAACACGTAGCCGCCCGTGGCCGCCAAGGCGCCGTGCGCGAAGTTGAACACTCCAGAGGTCTTGTAGGTCAGGACCAGCCCGAGTGCCGCCAGGGCGTAAACCGAGCCGTCCGCGATCCCGGGGACCAGGTAGTTCAGGAATTCGTTCATGGCCTGCACACCCCGCATGCCGTTCGGCCGGCGCGCTCGTGCGCCGACCGGTCCAGAGCCGGCCAGTCACGGCCCGCCGCCATCGCGCAGTCCGCCCGATGGAAGTGAGCCAAGCCTTCTCCCCCGGTCAGTAGGACAGAGCTCGCGGGAGCCGCGACAACGGCGGTCCGCTCCTGGGTAGTCGGTACAGCTCCGAGCACAGCGATCCGACGTGCCGTCACGGAACGGCGACCCGCGAGCAGCAGAAGCACCCCGGCCGCGTTGGCCAGAACGGCGCCGAGGATGGCGAGGTCAATGCCAGGAACCTGGTCGTCGTAGACGGTTTCGCTACTGACCATCCCCGTGCCCGTGAGGAACAGCGCCGCGCCGAGCCCGGCCAGCACGGCGTAGCCGAGGTACATCTGGGACGTCCACGGAGATGGCGACGCCATGTCCGCTGAGCCAACGGGCATGAGGGCCCGTCGCCGATCGGGATGCCCCAGCTGCTGGCTACGCATGGTGACGCGAGTTGGCCGCGTGAGCCAATCCCGCCTGCTCGGTCGTGATGTCCACAGAGGCCGGCGGCGTTCCGTGGGACGCACCGTTGACGGACTCGTCCGACCACTTCAGCACGCCGTCGCCGAGCGCGCGCTCGATCCGGTCCAGCTTGCGCCACTCGTCGCGCAGATCGGCGGAGATCCACAAGGTCGCCCCGACGCCGAGCAGGAAGATTCCGCCGATCCCGCCCGAGACGATGTAGCGCGTCTGCTCGGCGAGGTACTGCGAATCCGCGACACCCGCGTACCCGGCGAGAAGACAGATCGCACCCGCCAGCGTGCACACGATGGCGGCGGACCGATCCCATTGACTCCTGAGGACCTTCACATCCATGACTACTCCGAGAGCTAGCGCGACTGTTGTGGGACGGGCAGACGGCGCCGTGGGTCTCGGTTCCCCAGCTCAAGACCGAGACCCACGGCTGTTGCCGAGCGAATTACTTCTTGTACTGCGGGTCGCTCGGGGCGATCAGATCGGTGCAGGTGGGCTTCGAGGTGCCACTCGCCCAGCCGGTGTTGTCGGCGTTCGAGATCCCCGTCCACAGGCAGTACGGGACCCGCGGGTTCCCGTTCTTGACGAAGGTCAGCGGCGGCGTGAGTCCGCCCAACGTGGTCCACTTCTGGCCCTTGAAGGTCCAGAGCGTGTCCAGCAGCTGCTGCGTCGTCGGGTTCTCCGCCGACAGCCCCGCCGACGCCGCGACGAGCAGCGCACCGCTGGACCAACCCATCACCGCGGCGCCGCCGTTGGTGAAGCCAGGGTTGAACTTGTTGATCGACGCGTGCCAGTACTTCAGCGCGGGGGTGTCGTTCATGAACCACGGGAAGTGGTTCATCGAGACGTAGGCGTTGCCCAACCACTTGTTGCCCTGCAGGAACTGCTTCTCGTTGCCGACACCGAGCGGATACGGCATGACCTTCGGGAAGAAGCCCACCTGGGCGCACGAGCGGGCCACGCGGTGCTGCGAAGCAGCATCGAACGTCAGACCGATCGCCTCGACGCCGGCGTTCTTCATCGCCAGGCATTCCTGGACGTACGACGGCGCCGTGATCGAGACCTGGATCGTCTTCTTCACCGTTGCACCCAGCATCGGTGCGAGTTCCTTGAAGGCCCGGTCGTGCTGCTCGCAGGCGCGGGGCACTTCGAGACACCACAGCTGGCCGATGTTCTTCACCTTGAAGTAGTCGACCGCCGCCTTGATGTAGCCGTAGGCCGTCGACTGGATGCCCGACCCCATCGGGAACATCAGGGGGTTCGTGAACCACGTGTTGCTGGTCAGGTCCGAACCGATGACGGGGATCTTGTACTTGTTGATGATCGGCACGATCGCGTCGACCGTCAGCACCTGGATGTGACCGACGAAGGCCATGATCTTCTTCGTCTGGATCAGTTCCTGAACCCTCGCCGACGCGGTCGCGGGGTCACCCTGGTCGTCGCCGATGAACAACTCGATCCGGTGCCCGTTCAAACCGCCGCAGGCGTTCTGAGAGGCAACGAAGGTTTCGAGCCCGGAGCGGACCGGGCTCATCAGTTCTCCGATGACTCCGGACAGCGTGCTGACGTTGCCGATGGCGACCGGCGAGAGCGTCGCGGGCTTGCACGGTCCGTTGCCGCCGAAGATCGGGGCGGTGGCCACGAGCTTCTCGACCGCGGACATCGTGGCGGTCTTCCCCGCGGCGGACCCCGCTCCGCTCGACCCAGCCGCGGCTGCGGCCCCGGCCCCAGGCGCCTTGCCTGTCGTGGAGGCAACCGTCTTGTCGGCCGTCGCAGCGCTCGCCGGCGCGTCGCCCGGTGTCGTGGCCGAGCCCGGCGTGGTCGTGTCCTCTCCCGCCGCTTCGGGGACGGCCGCGGTGTCGGTACCTGCGGCGACATCGGTGCCCGTGGTGGAGGTGTCCGCCATGGGCAGGCCTGGGTCCGCCGCGGTGTCGATGGCAGAACCACCGCATCCGGCGAGAAGGGCGACGCTCGCCGTGA
The DNA here is from genome assembly GCF_039525035.1 of Sporichthya brevicatena. Lineage (NCBI taxonomy): Bacteria > Bacillati > Actinomycetota > Actinomycetes > Sporichthyales > Sporichthyaceae > Sporichthya > Sporichthya brevicatena. Next base: position 91,946 of record NZ_BAAAHE010000002.1, on the reverse strand, counting down.
GGGCGATCAGCGATCGCGCCAAGCCTCGGGTAGCCATCTACGCCTCCCGCTTGAGGCCGTTGGTGCTGCGCATGTGGTGTGGAGGAGGGGCGGTCATCGCTCAGCTCATCTCTTGAAGGACGACGGAAGTCCGGGACCGGGGCGCGGGCCAGCGGAGGCGACGACGTGGGGCCTCCTGAGCGGGCGCGGAAGGCGAGACGAGGGTCAACACCCGCCCGACCTGCGAACACGCTAAGTATTAGGGCCGGGTGTGACGCAAATCATCCGTCTCGATGGGGCAAATCCTCATCCTTTGGACGGACTGTGCTCATCCCCTGCCGTTGGCGTCGCCGGCTGACGTCAGCGTCGGGACGCCTGACGGCGAGTACGTGACGACACGGGGAAGAGACACGCGACCCGCCAACCGGGGGTCGCTTTTCATCACACCGACGGATTCTCCGGTCGCATGCGATGGGGGATCGTGGCGCGGACGGAGGGTTCTCCTCCGATCCACCCACCGCCAATCGCCCAACGCCAACGGAGGCGTGCGTGTCGACGAGAGACGCTCTGACAGGTCACCTGCGGGTCGAGGCGGACCGGGCCCGGTGTGCCGGCCACGCCCAGTGTCTGCTGGCCGCCCCGACGGTCTTCGACGTCGACGAGACGTCGCTCAAGGTGATCCTCCTGGATCCCGAACCCGCCGAGGGCCTGCGGCCCGCCGTGCAACGCGCGGTCTCCATGTGCCCGATGGGCGCACTCGAGATCGTGGACTGACTCCCCTCTTGCCTGTCCGCCTCGTGCGCGAAAGGACCACCATGACCACAACCGCCCCGGCTCTCCTGACCACCCACGGGGAAATTGATCTGAGCGCGCGTAGCTTCTGGGCCTTGCCGGCCGCCGAACGGGACGCTGCGTTCACTGTGCTGCGCCGGGAGAACCCCGTCCCGTGGAGCCGCCCGGTCGAGTCGGACCTGCTCCCTCCGGAACTCAACACGAAGGGGTTCTGGTCCCTGACCAAGCACGAGGATATTCGGGCGGCGAGTCGCAACGCGGAGGTCTTCTCGTCCGCCGACGGCGTCATCATGGAGAGCTTCGCCCCGGAGCTGACGGAGTTGGTGCAGTCGTTCATCGCGATGGACGCGCCGCGCCACACCCAGCTACGCGGAATCACGATGGACGCGTTCAAGCCCAAGAACATGCGCACCCTGGAGGGATGGATCCAGGGCCACGCCCGGGACCTGATCGACGAGATCGCCGACCTCGGCGAAGGGGACTTCGCCGTCCTCGTCTCCAAGGTGCTGCCGGCGCGCATCTTCCGCAGCATGTTCGGCATGCCCGACGGCGAGATGGGCGATCGGACGGTAGAGGCGTGTCAGCGCCTGCTGGCGTTCACCGACCCCGAGACCTGCGGTGACAAGACCGGGCTGGAGATCCTCGCCGAAGCGATGACGGAGATTCACCAGACCGCCGCGGAGATCGTTCCTCAGCGCCGGGCGAATCCGGGCAACGACCTGATGACGTGGTTGGCGCTCGCCGAGTTCGACGGCAAGCGGATGACCGACGACGAGATCGGCGCGTTTCTCGTCATGGTAGGCGTCGCCGCCAACGACACCACCCGCCATGCCAGCGCCCAGGCGATCCACCTCTTCTCCCAGAATCCCGACCAGCGCAAGCTCCTGGTGGAGGACGTTCCCGGACGCATCGACGGTGCCGTCGAGGAGATCCTGCGTTGCTCCCACCCGCTGAACCACATGCGCCGCACCGCGACCCAGGACACCGTCGTCCGTGGGCAGGAGATCAAGGCCGGTGACAACGTCGTCCTCTGGTACTGCTCCGGCAACCGGGACGAGGACGTCTTCGAGGACCCCTTCCGGTTCGACATCGAGCGCAGCCCGAATCCGCACATCACCTTCGGCGGTGGCGGTCCGCACTACTGTTTGGGTGCCGCGTTGGCCCGGACCACGCTGAAGTCACTGCTCAGCGAGGTCTACACCCGCATCCCGGACATCCACGCCTCCGAGCCGGACTTCCTCATCGGGAACTTCAGCAACGGCATCAAGCGTCTGCCGGCGACCTGGACCCCCGAGTCGGCCTGGCGTTAGGGCGCCGCGCGCACGTTCCGCTCGCCGGTCAGACCGTGGTAGACCGCCGCGGCCTCGATCCGATTGCGCACGTTCAACCGCCGCAGAATCCGCTGCACATGCGACTTCACCGTCGCTTCCGAGACGACCAACTGCTCGGCGATGGTGCTGTTACTGTGCCCGGCGGAGAGCAGGCGGAGCACCTCGCACTCGCGGCGGGTAAGCACTTCCTGGAGGGACGTGGGCGCGGCGATCAGTCCGGCGGTGGAGCGGGCCGAGGCAAGGCCGGCATCTCCCATGCGAACCAGCTCCAACTCCGCCTCGGCGTGGGATCGAACCACCGCTTCGGCGGAGGAGAGCAGCCTTCGGACCTCGGCGCCCTGCGCCCGGAGACGGTGCAGCAACGTCGCCCGCTCGTAGGCGAAGCCGAAACCCTCGGCGAACGCGAAGAGGGCGTCGCGATCGAACTCGTCGACCACCCGGCTCGTGTGGTGGCAGTAGTCGGCATGCAGAAATCCGATCACCCGGCCCTCCGGGATGATCGGCGCCGCGACGTAACTCGTGGTCCCGTAGACGAAGGCCATCTCCGGCACGCCGGGGTCCTTGGCGGTGTCCCGCACCATCAGCGGGCGACGGCGGCGCAGCGCCTCCGTCTCGTTGATTCCCATCTGGAGCGGCATGGGGGCTGCCCGGCTCGCCGCGAGCAGCTCGGCTGCGCGAGTCGGGTCGCCTTCGATGTAGACGCTCTCGGGAACCAGCGTCGAGCCCTCGACGCGGAGCAGCACGGCCCGGTCGAACCCACAGGCGTGACACGCCTCCATGGTCGAGCGTTCGAGCAGCTCCTGCGGAGAGTCGAACGGGCGCAACGCGATCATCGCGTCGTGCAGCCGCGCGAGAGTCTCGCTGCGTCGCTGTTGTTCCGCCGCGGACCGCTCGACCTGCAGTGAGTACATGGAGACGAGGGCGGAGAACGCCGCGCTGAGGTCCGAGTCGAGCGCGGGCAATCGCTGCTGCAACTCCTCGATGAGGACGTCGATGAGTTCACCTGGTTCGGAGCCGTCCCGGCCCAGGATCCGGACGGCCTCGACAGCCTGCGCGATCTGCGCGTCGGTCTGCGACTCGCTCATCGCGGCAACCTACTGCAGCACATTTCCGAGCCGGTACCCATCGATGCGCTCCCTACTGCTGCACGAGCCAGGCAGCTTCGCGGACTGTGGTGCGTAGATTGGGGACTCGGCGCAGCCGGGAGGCGCGGGCGACGTCGTTGGCCATCATCTGCGCTGCCTGCACCTTAATCCGGGCCACCGTCGGCGAGTCGGTGGAATTGTGGGCCCGAGCGATTGCCACCCAGTCCTGGATGTAAGCACGCTGGATCTCATGAACCCGGCGGCTGGCCGCCTCGTCACCGAGGTGCACCGACTCGCTGCTCAACACCCCGATCAGATCGGTCTGATCCAACGCCAGGTCGACATAGGCGTCGCTGAGCCGGCGTAGAACGTTCCCCGGACCGACGCCCTCGGCGCGCGCCGCCCGCAGAATCTCCTGCAGTTGGTCGTGCCCGCGGAGCAGCGCCGCGACGAGGATGTCGTGCTTGCTCGCGAAGTGGTTGTAGATGGTCGGACCGGCGATGCCGACGGCGGCACCGATGTCGTCGATGCTCGTGTCGGCATAGCCCTTCCGGGCGAACAGCTTGATCCCGGCGTCGATGATCTCGTCCACCCTTGTGACCGGTGCGGCCCGCCGCGGTCGTGCCTTGGGGCCGGCGGGCGGCGGATCCATCGACATCACCCGGGTTGCCAGGTCGGCGAGGAGACGTTCGTACTGGCGACGGGGCAGGGACAGGTGATGGAAGGCCACACTGGTCATCGCCTGCAACGCGCACACGGCGAGCAGCTCCATCTGATGGGCAGGCAGTTCAGGCCGGAAGGCTCGGAGCTCGTTGACCAGCCACGTGTTGAGGTGCAGAAACTTCTTCCCCAGGCGGGCTCGTTCGGCGCTTCCCAGGTTGCCGGACTCCCGTTGCCACAGCACCCCGAGCGCGCGGTCGTCGAGAATCAGCGCGGCCAGGATGCCGGCGGCCTCCGACAGCTCCCCCACCGGAGTCGAGGGCAGACTGGACGCCGCACGTTCCAAGGAACCGTCGATCGCGTCGTACAACAGTTCGGCCTTGCCGGAATAGTGATGGTAGACCGCCGACGTACCGACGTTCACCGCCGCGGCAACGTCGGCCATCGACACATTGGCGTAACCGTGCTGGGCAAACAACTCGGCCGCTGCCGTGCGCAGGAGCTCGCGTCGATTGCGCGGCCTGGTGTTGCGATCAGGAGCAGTCGCTCCCGCCGAGGGCGACGCCATACGACACCTCCCTTCGCTCGGCCCCGGACCCGGTCATTATCGGACACTGCTCGCCACTCAACCGATGGCACGTCCTGCCTCGGGCCAGTGCTTCGCCCGCAGCTCACGCTTGAGAATCTTGCCTGCACCGGAGAGCGGCATGGCATCGACGAACTCGCTGGTGCGCGGAGCCTTGTAGCCGGCGATGAGTGCCTTGCAGTGCGCCCGCAGCTCCTCCTGGGTGGCGGTCGCACCGGGGACCAGAACCACGACGGCGTGAACCCGCTCCCCCAGCTCCGGGTCCGGCACCCCGATCACGGCGCACTGAGCCACCGCGGGATGTGTCGCCAAAGCGTTCTCCACCTCGGCGGAATACACATTCTCTCCGCCGCTGACGATCATGTCCTTGAGTCGGTCGACGAGGAACACGAAACCGCGATCATTTAGGTACCCACCGTCTCCGGTGTGCATCCAGCCCCCGCGGAGCGCGTCAGACGTCTCCGCGGGGCGGTTCCAGTAGCCGAGCATCACATTGCCGCCCCGCACCACGACCTCGCCCACGACGCCCGGCGCCACCTCCTGGTCCTCGGCGTCGACGACCCGGACCTCGACGTTCGGGCCGGCCCGACCGGCGGAGCGGCGCAACACCGGATCGGCATGATCCTCGGCGCACAGGTAGGTGGCCAACGGAGCCAGCTCCGTCATTCCGTACGCCTGGGTGAATCGGACACCGGGCAGCGCCGCCTGGGCGCGGGAGAGCAAGGAGTCACTGATCGGTGAGGCACCGTAGATCAGACGCTGCAGGCTGCTGAGGTCGGCCTCGGCGGCGCCGGGCGCGTCGAGCAGCATCTGGATCATCGTCGGCACGAGCAGCACGTCGGTCACCTGGTGTTTCTCGACCGTCTGCGCAACGGCAGCCGGCTCGAAGAACGGCACGGTGACGTGGGTGCCGCCGAGGATGTTGCGGATCAGCACGGTGAACAGGTCGGCGAGATGGAACATCGGCGCGGCGTGGAGGGTGCGACCGCCCGGAGTGAGGAACTCACCGGCCGCGGCAGCCGCCATCGCGGAGATCACCAGGTTGGCGTGCGACAACATCACCCCCTTGGGATGCCCGGTCGTTCCGCCGGTGTAGAAGATCCCGGCCAGCTGGTCCCCCGCCCGACGAGCGTCTTCGACGGGGCCGTGCTCGACGATCAGCCGTTCGTAGTCCAGCGCGCCCTCCGGAGTCGGCCCGTCACCGCAGTGCACCACGGTGCGCAGTCCCGGCACCTGCTCGCGCAACGCCGGAACCATCGGGGCGAAGGCGTCGTCGACGAACAACGTGCCGGTCCCGGAATCGACCAAGGAGTAGGCGATCTCCGCCGGACTCCAGCGGATGTTGACGGGAGTGATGACCGCGTCGGCCCAGGGCACCGCGAACAGGTACTCGACGTAACGGTCGGAGTTCAGCGACAGGATCGCAACCCGGTCACCCGACCCGATGCCGAGCGAACGCAGTGCGCCCGCCAGACGGGCGACGCGTTCTCGCGTCTCGGCCCAGTTCCGCACCCGATCACCACAGATCGTCGACTCGCAGTCCGGGGAGTGCCGGGCATTGCGCTGCAGATGCTGCGTGATGTTCATTGTGACCGCCAATCACCGAAGGTGCGGATCAGAAAACAATGACGCCGCGGAGGTTACGGCCCGACTTCATGTCGTCGTAGCCCTGATTGACCTCGTCCAGCGAGTAGGTCGTGGTGATCAGCTCGTCGAGCTTGAGCACCCCACTCCGGTACATCTCCAGGAGCCGCGGAACGTCGTGCTGCGCGTTCGAGGAGCCGAACAGCGAACCCCGGATCTGCTTCTCGTACAACGTCAGCTCGAAGAGGTTGGTCTTCACGTCCATCTGGGCCGGGTTCCCGATGGCGGTGACGACGACCTTGCCCCGCTTGCCGACGAGGGCGAGTGCGGGCGCGATGACGTCGCCCTCGGCGACATCCATGGTGAGGACGCAGACGTCCGCAAGCTGCCCTCGCGTCAGTTCCGCCACGACGGGCCACGCGTCGTCGATGCTGGCGGCGACGTGAGTCGCGCCGAACTCCTGTGCTTTCTCCCGTTTGAGCTCCACCGGGTCGATCGCGACGATGTGCCGCGCGCCGCCGATGCGGGCGCCCTGCACCGCGTTGATCCCGATGCCACCGATCCCCGCCACCACGACGGTGTCCCCAGGTTTGACCTCACCGGTCCGCACCATGGTGCCGAAGCCCGTCGTCACGCCACAACCGACAAGGGCAGCATTGACCAGCGGGATGTCCTTGTCGATCTTGACGACGGAACCGACCGGGACGACGGTGTGCTCGGTGAAGGTTCCGAGCAGACACATCTGCCCGACGTCCTGGCCGCGCGCGTGGAACCGGTAGGTGCCGTCGAGCTGCGGGCCCAGCAGGACTGAGGCGCCTTGGTCGCAGAGATTCGTCATCCCTCGCGCGCAGTACGAGCACCGACCGCAGGTCGGCAGGAAACTCAGCACCACGTGATCGCCGACCTCGACCTCGACGACTCCCTCTCCGACCTCGACCACGACTCCCGCTCCCTCGTGCCCCCCGAGCACCGGGAACTGAATCGGGATGTCACCGGTGACCAGGTGCTCGTCGGAGTGGCACAACCCGCTGGCTGCGAGTCGAACGAGCACCTCACCGCGCTTCGGTGGGTCGAGCTCGACCTCCTCCACCTCCCACTTCTGACCCAGCCCCCAGAGCACCGCTGCCTTCGTCTTCATCCGTCCTCTTCCCTCCGAGCCACAACCAGATCGCTACTAGTCAAGATTCAGTTAGTGTGGCACTGTAACTGAATCACCGCTAGTACCGGAGGCCGAGATTGTCTGACGGAGCGCGCGTTTCCGGAGTGGGAATGGTCCCCTTCGCCACGCCCAGCAGAGTCGAGAGTTACCCCGTGATGGCCGGGAAGGCGGTCCGATCCGCCCTTGCCGACGCCGGCCTGGACTACACCGCGATCCAGCAGGCCTACGTCGGCTACGTGTACGGCGACTCCACCTGCGGTCAGCACGCGCTCTACGACGTCGGGCTGACCGGGATCCCCGTGGTGAACGTCAACAACAACTGCGCCACGGGCTCGTCCGCGCTCTGGTTGGCCCGCCAGGCCGTCGAGTCCGGCGCCGCCGAATGCGTGCTCGCGCTGGGGTTCGAACAGATGCAGCGAGGTGCCCTCACGTCCCACTGGGACGACCGACCGAGCCCGCTCGGCCGCTTCGACGAGACCACGGACCGACTGCGCCCGCCGAGCGATGCGCCGATGGCGCTCAAGTACTTCGGCGGCGCCGGCGAGGCCTACCGCGAGAAGTACGGCCTGGCCGACGACACCCTCGCCCGGATTGCCGTCAAGGCCCGGGCCCACGCCGCCCACAACCCGTACTCGGTCTTCCGCGACCCGATCACCGTGGATGACGTCATGAACGCTCCGCACATGTACGGGCCACTGACCCGTCTGCACTGCTGCCCGCCGACCTGCGGCGCGGCCGCGGCGGTCCTGTGCTCGCCGGCGTTCGCGGCACGGCACGGCGTGCGTGCAGACGTGACGATCGCGGCCCAGTCGATGACCACAGATCTGCCGTCCAGCTTCTCCACCGACATGATGCGGCTGGCCGGCTACGACATGGCTCGCAAGGCCGCTGATCAGGTCTACGAGAAGGCCGGGGTCTCCCCCGAGGACATCCGAGTCGTCGAACTGCACGACTGCTTCACGGTCAATGAACTCCTCACCTACGAAGCCCTCCGCCTGACGCCCGAGGGCACCGCGGAGAAGTTCATTCTCGAGGGTGACAACACCTACGGCGGAAGAGTCGTCACCAATCCGTCCGGCGGGCTGCTGTCCAAGGGCCACCCCCTCGGCGCGACGGGGCTCGCTCAGTGTGCCGAGCTGGTCTGGCAACTGCGCGGAGAAGCCGGTCGACGTCAGGTCGACGACCTCGAGCACGCGCTCCAACACAACATCGGCCTCGGCGGTGCCGCGGTCGTGACCCTCTACCAGAAGGTGGCGTAATGGGTGTCGATCCGGCCGCAATCGGGACGGTCCTCGAACCAGTGAGCATGGACATCGAACGGGGCCGCTTGGTCGCGTTCGCACGCGCGACCGGCCAGCTCGACCCGGTCTACTCCGACCTGGACGCAGCGAAGAACGCCGGTCATCGGGACCTGCCGGTCCCCCCGACCTTCCTGTTCGCGATCGAGCAGGAGCTGCCGAACGCCTTTCAATGGGGACTCGATCTCGGCATCGACCTGCGATACGTGCTGCACGGCGGGCAGGACTTCTCCTACCACCGCATGGCGTACGCGGGCGAGCGCCTGACCGCGACCTCGACCATCGCCGAGGTCTACACCAAGCGCGGCGGCGCCCTGGAGTTCGTCGTGAAGAAGACCGCGGTCACCGACGAGTCCGGCTCGCTGGTCGCCGACCTGACCCTCACGCTCGTCGTTCGGCACCCGGAGGTGGCGGCATGACCGTTCTCGACGACGCGAGCGTCGGCACCGAGTTGCCGGCCCTGCGCATCCCCCCGATCTCCCGCACGACCCTGGCCCTGTTCGCCGGTGCCTCCGGGGACACCAACCCGATCCACCTGGATCACCTGATCGCGAAGTCAGCCGGCATGGACGACGTCTTCGCCCACGGCATGCTCTCGATGGCCTACCTGGCCCGGCTGCTCACCGACATCGCACCGCAGGAACGACTCCGTTCCTACGGAGTGCGGTTCGCCGCGATCACTCCCGTGGAGGCCGAGCCGACCTGCACGGCGAAAGTGGTCGCCATCGAAGAGGTCGACGGAGAACGCCGCGCGACTCTTGAGCTGATCGCCGCTCTCCCCGACGGCACGACGACCCTCGCGGGCAGCGCTGTCGTCGCGCTCGCCTGATTATCCCTCACTTCTTCTGGAGATTCCCATGGGCAAGTTGGACGGCCGGGTCGCCCTGGTCACCGGTTCTGGCCGCGGCATCGGCCGCGAGATCGCGCTCAAGCTGGCTGCGGACGGCGCCGCCGTGGTCGTCAACGACCTCGACGACGCGCCCGCCAAGGAGACGGTCGCCGCGATCGAAGAGGCGGGCGGCCGAGCGGTGGCCTGTGCCGGGAGCGTCACCACCGACGGCTTCGCCGAGCGGTTCGTCTCGACCGCGGTGGACGAGTTCGGCGGCGTCGACATTCTGGTCAACAACGCCGGCTACACCTGGGACTCGGTCATCCAGAAGATGACCGACGAGCAGTGGGACGCGATCCTCGACGTGCACCTCAAGGCGCCGTTCCGCATCCTGCGCGCGGCGCAGCCCGTGATCGCGGCGGCCGCGAAGGCGGAGAAGGCCGCCGGGGACCCGGTCCGCTGCCGCAAGGTCGTCAACATCTCCTCGCTCGCGGGTACGGGAGGCAACGCCTGCCAGGCGAACTACTCGGCGGCCAAGGCCGGTGTCCTCGGGCTGACGAAGACCATGGCCAAGGAATGGGGCCGGTACAACGTTACGGTCAACACCGTGGCGTTCGGTTTCATCAAGACCCGCCTCACCGCCGCGGCGACCGACGGCGCCACGATCGACGTCGACGGACGCGAGATCGCGGTCGGGATGAGTCCCGCCCTCGTCTCCGCACTGGAGCAGATGATCCCGCTGGGTCGCGGCGGCACACCGGAGGAGGCTGCGGGCGCGGTCTACCTCCTCTGCCTCCCGGAATCCGACTACGTCAGCGGGCAGACGTTGCTCTGCGGCGGCGGTTTTGACATGTGACGAGGGCCGTTCCGGTCCCCTCGACGGCATCGTCGTCGTCGCCATCGAGCAGGCGGTGAGCGCGCCGTTCGCGACGCGCCACCTCGGTGACCTCGGTGCCCGCGTGATCAAGGTGGAACGGGTGGGCGGCGGCGACTTCGCGCGCGACTACGACGACGAGGTGGCCGGAATGGGCTCTCACTTCGTTTGGATCAACCGCAACAAGGAGTCGCTGGCGCTGGACTTCGCGGCGACCGAGGGGCGGGCGATTCTTGAGGACCTGATCGCCGGCGCCGACGTCGTGGTGCAGAACCTGGCGCCGGGCGGTGCGGCGAAGCTCGGCCTCTCGGCGGCGCAACTCGTGGAGCGGTATCCCTCCTTGATCGCGTGCGACGTCTCGGGCTACGGCGAAGGTGGTCCGTACGGCGAGCGGCGCGCGTACGACCTGGTAGTGCAGGCCGAGAGCGCTTCGATCGCGACGACCGGCTGGGCGGACCGTCCCGCCAAGCCGGGCATCCCGATCGCCGACCTCAGCGCCGGTATCTACGCGTTCAGCAGCATCCTCGCCGCGCTCTACCAACGCGAGCGGACCGGCGAGGGCCGGGCCATTTCGGTCAGCCTCTTCGACGCGATCTCCGAGTGGATGGGTTACAGCATCTACTTCACGCAGGGCAGCGGTCGCCGGCACGTTCCCAACGGGGTCAGTCACCCCTCGCTCTCGCCGTACGAGGCCTTCCCGACCGTCGACGGCCGCCAGGTCGTGGTGGCGGTCCAGAACGACCGGGAGTGGTCACGCCTGGCGACCCAGGTGCTGGGGCGACCGGACCTGGTCGCCGACCCACGGTTCGCCACCAGCTCGGCACGCACGGCTCATCGCGGCGAGGTCACCGAGGTCTGCGCCAACGTGCTGCGCGAGCTGACGCTGGATCAGGCGGTGAAGCTGCTCGACGCGGCGGGGATCGCCTGCGGCCGGGTGAACTATCCGGAGGAGCTCCTCGTCCACGCTCAGCACGAGGCACGCGACCGCTGGCGCGCGGTGGACTCGCCCGTCGGCCCGATCCGGTCCCTGCTGCCCCCTCCCGTCGCGACGGGGTGGACCCACCGCATGGATCCGATCCCTGACGTCGGCAGCCACACCGTCGCGATCCTGCGGGGGCTCGGCCGAAGTGACGCCGAGATCGCCGCCCTGGTGGCGGCAGGTGTGGTGGGGCCGGCCCCCGACGGGAACGACCAGACAGGAGACGACCGTGGAAGCCGATGAACTGCGCGCAGTGCTGAAGGAAGTGCGGCGCTTCGTCCGCCAGGAGGTCGTTCCCCTGGAGGAGAGCATCGACGAGAAGGACGAGATCCCGGCCGAGGTCGTGGAAGCGGCCAAGCGGATGGGGCTGTACGGGTTCGCCATCCCGACGCAGTACGGCGGCCTCGGGCTGTCGATGCACGAAGAGGCTCAACTCGTCATGGAGCTCGGCTGGACGACGCCGGCGTTCCGGTCACTGTTCGGCACCAACAACGGCATTGCCGGCCACACGCTGCTCGAAGGTGGGACGCCGGCGCAGCGGGAGACCTACCTGCCCAGGCTCGCGAGCGGCGAGTGGGTTGCCTCCTTCGGCCTCACCGAGCCCGAAGCGGGGTCGGACCCCGGCAGTCTCACCACCCGCGCCGTGCGCGACGGCGACTCCTGGGTGATCAACGGCTCCAAGCGTTACATCACCAACGCGCCGGTGGCCGACGTGATTCTGGTTTTCGCGCGGACCTCGCCCACGGGCCCGCCGAGTCGTAGCGTCTCGGTCTTCCTGGTGCCGCGGCTCACGCCCGGAGTGAGCATCGGCCCGAAGGACCGCAAGATGGGCCAGGCCGGCGCGTGGTGTGCCGACGTGATGCTCGACGACGTCCGAGTGCCCCACGAGGCGATGATCGGGGGCGAGGAGGGGCCGGCTACGTCACGGCGATGCGCGCTTTGGCGCACGGCCGGTTGCACATCGCGGCTCTCTGCGTCGGCATGGCCGAGCGACTCGTGAACGAGTCGTTGAGCTACGCCCTGGCTCGGCAGCAGGGCGGCAAGGCCATCGCCGAGTTCCAACTGGTGCAGGCGATGCTGGCCGACTCCCAGACCGACACGATGGCGGCGCGAGCGCTGGTGCTCGACACAGCACGCCGTTTCGACGACGGCGTCGACGTGAAGCTCGGCCCGGCGGCGAGCAAGTACTTCGCGAGCGAGGCGGTCGGCCGGGTCGCCGACCGCGCGGTCCAGATCCACGGCGGGGCCGGATACATGCGCGGTGTCGCGGTGGAGCGGCTGTACCGCGACGCACGGCTGTTCCGCATCTACGAGGGCACCTCTCAGATCCAGCAACTGGTCATCGCCGGCCAGATGGTCCGGGCCGCCCGGTCCTGAGCCGGCCCCTTCTTCAGCACGCTCAGCGAAAGGCAGCCACATGTCGCACTGGTACTCCGAGTTCCCCAGTCTGCAGTTCTCCCGCAGCGAGGCGGGGGTGCTGGAGATCGTGCTCGAGGCGCCGGGACTCAACTCCGTCGGGCCCCAGATGCACCGCGACCTCGCCGACGTCTGGCCGGCTGTCGAAAGTGACGACGACGTCCGCGCCGTCGTGGTTCGTGGCGCCGGTACGGCGTTCTCGTCGGGCGGGAACTTCGAGCTGCTGGACAACATGATCAACGACTACGCCAGCCGGATGCGAATCATGCGCGAGGCCCGCGACCTGGTCTTCAACGTTCTCAACTGCTCCAAGCCGATCGTCTCCGCCGTGTGCGGCCCGGCGGTGGGCGCGGGTCTGGTCGTGGCGGTGCTCGCCGACATCTCGGTGGTCGGACGGACGGCCCGGATCATCGACGGGCACACGCGCTTGGGGGTCGCCGCCGGTGATCACGCTGCGATCTGCTGGCCGTTGCTCGCCGGCATGGCCAAGGCGAAGTACTACCTGTTGACCTGTGAACCCCTGCGCGGCGAGGAGGCCGAGCGCATCGGCCTGGTCTCGAAGTGCGTCGACGACGACGTGGTCGTCGAGACGGCGACGCGCATCGCGACGCAGCTCGCGGAGGGTGCACCAACCGCCATCCGGTGGACGAAGCACAGCCTCAACCACTGGTACCGCATGCTGGGGCCGGCCTTCGAGGCGTCACTGGGCCTGGAGTTCCTCGGCTTCGGCGGGCCGGAGGTGCGCGAGGGCCTGGCGGCGCACCTCGAGAAGCGTGCGCCCGTGTTCGCCACGGCGACGGCGGGGGCCTGAGCCATGGGTGACCTCAGCGGCCGGGTGGCCCTGGTGACCGGTGGCGCCGGCGGGATCGGCCGAGCCGTCTGCCGCGCTCTCGCGGCGGCGGGGGCCACGGTCGCCGTGTGCGACCTCGACGGCGAGGCCGCCGCGGCAACGGCAAAGGACCTCGGCGACGGTCACGGCGCCTACTCCGCCGACATCTCCGACAGCACCGCCGTCGCCGACCTCGTGGCCCGCGCCACGCGCGAGCTGGGCCCCATCGGGATCCTGGTGAACAACGCCGGCATCGACAAGATCGAGCGCTTCGTCGACTCCACCGAGGCCACGTGGCGGACGATCGTCGACGTCAACTACCTCGGCACCGTGATCGTCACGCGCGCCGTCCTCGACGCGATGCTCGAGCAGGGTTTCGGGCGCATCATCAACATCGGCTCCGACGCCGGACGGGTCGGCTCCTCGGGCGAGGTCGTCTACTCCGGTACCAAGGGGGCCATCATCGCGTTCGGCAAGGCGCTCGCCCGCGAGGTCGCGTCCAAGGGGATCACCGTCAACACCGTCTGCCCCGGACCGACCGACACAGCGCTGCTGCAACAGGTGGCCGATCACAACCAGAAGATGTACGACGCCCTTGCGAAGGCCGTTCCCATGAGGCGCATCGGCGCCCCGGAGGACGTCGCCCCGGCTGTGGCCTTCTTCGCCGGACCCGGCGCATCCTTCATCACCGGCCAGACGCTGTCGGTCAGCGGCGGCCTGACGATGGCCGGGTAGCGATGGCCACCACGACATCGCTGACCCGCAAGGGCGCCGTCGCCTGGATCCGGCTCGAGGGTGCCGACCAGCTCAACGCGATCGGTACCGGCACCTGCGCCGACCTGGTGGCGCACCTCGACGAGATCGAACCGGACCCGACCGTCCGGGCGCTGGTCATCTCCGGCGCGGGACGGGGGTTCTGCGCCGGCGCCGACATCGCAGAGCTCGGCGGCTTCGCCGATGCCTCCGAGTTCGAAACCTTCATCACCGTGTTCGCGGCGGCGCTCGATCGGCTGGCCGCCAGCCGCCTGCCCGTGGTGGCCGCAATCCACGGCCTCGCGCTCGGCGGCGGTCTCGAACTCGCTCTGGCCTGCGACGTCCGGGTCGCCGCGCCGGGGTCGCGCCTGGGCCTCCCCGAGGCGAAGCTCGGCGTCCTGCCGGGCGCCGGCGGTACGCAGCGTCTCCCGCGCCTCGTGCCGCCCGGCGTCGTGGCGGAGCTGCTCATGCTCGGCAACCTGATCGAGGCCGAACGCGCCCTCGCGCTCGGGTTGGTCAACCGCATCGTCGCCGAGGACGCCCTGCTCACCGACGTCGCCGTTCTGGCGGACGAACTCGCCGCCGGGGCACCGCTGGTGCACGCCGCGGCGAAGGAACTCCTGGCGTCGACCGCCACCATGAACCTCGCCGACGGCATCGTCGCGGAGCGCCGGGCCTCCACCGCGCTGTTCGCGTCCGCGGACGGACGTGAGGGGTTCGCGGCGTTCCTCGCCCGGCGCCGCCCGGACTTCACCGGTCGGTGACGTGCGCCGAGGTCCGTCATCCCTCCAGGAACGCCGACAGCAGCAGCGCCGCCTCCAGCGGGGCCCGCCGGTCGGTGATGCGGTAGCCCAGCAGGTCCTCGGCCCGGTGCACGCGATAGGCGACCGTCTTCTGATGGATGCCGAGTACGCGGGCCGCCCGGGCGTGGCTGCTGCCGACCTCCAGGAACGTGCCCAGCGTCGTCCGCAGCCGTCGGGTGGCCTCGTCGGGGCCGTTCAGCTCGCCGAGTTCCGACACCAGGAATCGTTGCGCGGACGCGGGATCGGTGCACAGGGCGGCGAGAAGGGAGACCGAGCGGTAGTGAACGACATCGGTCGGAGGGCGTTCCCGCAGCCCGCACACACGGCGGGCCTCGACGGCCTGACGGTGGCTCTCCCGGAAGCCCTCGAGCCCGTGACCGACGGCGCCCGCGGCCACGGCCACACCGGCGGGCGGCGGCTCGGCGGCGATCACCGGGGCCAGCCGGCGGGCATCGGCTGCGCCGAGCCAGGCCCACACACAACCTCGCGAGGCGGGAACGAGCAGCGGGCACTCTGTCCCGAGTTCCTCGGCGAGTGCGAAGGCGTAGCGCTCCAGGCCCTCGGTGCCTTGAGCTTCGACGCGCCGGGACGCGGGCCACAGGACGAGGGCGACATGGTGACGACGGAGCCGATAGTTGAGCCGCGCGCCGGCGGAGTCGACGTCGACGTCCTCACCGGCGACGATCGCCTGGGCGGTGGCCACTCGTTGCGCGGCGGCGCTGGTGAGCTGACGGCGACGCTCGGGCTCGTACTCCGCCACGAGCCGCTCACAGACCGAGTCCATGTAGCTGAACATGTGGGCTGACGACACCGTCAGAATCTCGGGCAGGTCCTCGAGGTTCTCGATCCCCTCCGAGACGACCCGCATCCACTGGTTCCACAGTTCGGCGTGGCCGATCCGGTAGGCACGCAGGATGGCGGTGATGTCCGCACCCCGGCCGATCATCGCCCGGAAGAACTCGAGCGCGCCCTCGGGCGGCTCGATCCCGGCGTTGGCCGGGACGCCGTAGGTCATCATCGACATCAGGGCGCCGATGTTGCCGATCCCGCTGGCCATCGTGGTCTCCCACGACGTCTCGCTGTCGGGGCTCCCGAGTTCGGGGATCTCGGTCAGCACGCGGGTGACGACGGCCGCCGAGACCCGGTCGAGGTCGGAGACCAGAATCTTGGCAAGGCGGTCGAGTTCGTCCTTGCACCTCGGGTGACTGCGGGTCAGATCACGTACCACGTCGAGGATCCCATCTGTTGTCCCCGATGATACGGACGGGACGGCCCATGGACCACACACGGACCGCCCCTCCGCCCCGAGATCCGCGGATCAGCCGGTGAGCTTGAACCCGACCTCGTCCTCGAACGTGGCCAGGTTGAAGTACTCGTGCATCACGGCGATCTTCCCGTCGCGAATCTCGAAGTAGCCGCCCACCGGAAGGTCGGTGTGCCCGCCCGCGACGGCGGTCATCCGGTCGATCCGCTCGGTGAATACCTTGTTGCCCTCGACCATGAGGTTGGTGATCTCCAGGTCGATGTGGGGCATCAGCTCCAGGAAGTACTTGAACACCAGGGCGACGTTCTCCCGTCCCTCGACCACCGGGACCGGGATGTTGTGGTAGATCATGTCGTCGGTCACGTAGGAGAGAATCTCGTCGAGATCGCGGCGCAGCCAGGCCTCACAGAAGCCTCGGACGACCTGCTCGTTGGTTGTCAAAGTTCCTCCCAGATCGACGGTTGACGGTCCTCGTCCGGCCGTCGTTCGAATTGCTACCACCTGCGCGCGGGCCCGTCTTTTGCCTGTTCGGGAGTAATCGCCGGCGGCGTTTGTCGCGTCGGCCCAAAGCCCGATCGACGCATCACGCACCGCGCGGTTCCGACCCCGCTCCCATCGGGACAAGCGGCATCAGCGCAATGCACCGACCGAGCCAATGACAGCGACCGCTCGGGCCCCGATGGTTGGCCGAGGATCGAGGGAGGTTCGGACATGCCTTACGAGAGCTTGCGGAACAAGGTCGCCGTCGTGACCGGGGCCGCCGGCGGGATCGGCCGGGAGACGGCCCACCGCCTGGCCGCCGACGGGGCGAAGGTCTTCTGCGTCGACATCGACGACAAAGGTGCACTCGCCACGGTGGACGAGATCACGGCCGCCGGCGGCACCGCCGACGCCCAGGGGGCAGACGTCTCGTCGGCCGACGACGTCGAGCAGGCCGTGACCGCGGCGGTGACCCGCTTCGGGAAGCTCGACGTGATGGTCAACATCGCCGGGGTCGAGCACTTCGCCGCGGTGACGGAGATGCTCGAAGCCGACTTCGAACGGGTGCTCCGCATCAATCTGCTGGGCACCTGGCTCGGCACCAAGTACGCCGCCGCCGCCATGACCGGGGGCGGCAGCATCATCAACATGTCCTCACTCGCCGGAGTGGTGGGCTTTCCGGGTCTCACCGCCTACTGCGCCTCCAAGGCCGGCGTCATCATGGTGACGAAGACCGCCTCCATCGAGCTTCGGGCGGCCAGCATCCGGGTGAACGTCGTCTGCCCGGCGTTCATCGACACCCCGATGCAGCGCCGGGCAATGAGCGTGTTCGACCAGATGCTCGGAGCTGACGGTGCGTCAATACCGATGATCGAGCGGATGCAGGGCCGGATGGGTCAACCGTCCGACGTCACCGGAACGATCGCCTTCCTCGCCTCCGACGACGCGAGCCTGACCACCGGAACCACCTTCGTCATCGACGGTGGCACCAGCGCCTGCCTGTCCTGAATTTCGAACGAGCCGGGAGATAGTCATGAAACTCGGGATGTTCCTCATGCCGTCGCACCCGCCGGAGCGGCCGTTGGCCGACGGGACGCGCTGGGATCTCGACGTCATCCGCCGGGCCGACGAACTCGGCTACACCGAGGCCTGGGTCGGCGAACACTTCACGGTGGCCTGGGAGCCGTGCCCGGCCCCCGATCTGATGATCGCTCAGGCACTGATGGAGACGAGCCGGATCGTCCTGGCGCCCGGAGCGCACCTGCTGCCGTACCACCATCCGGCCGAGCTGGCCCATCGCGTCGCCTACCTCGATCACCTCGCGCAGGGCCGTCTCATGCTCGGTGTCGGCGCGGGCGGGATCCCGTCCGACTGGGCGCTGTTCCAGGTGGACGGCATGGCCGGGGTGAACCGGAAGATGATGTGGGAGGCCCTCGACATTCTCCTCAAGTTCTGGACCGACCCGGACCCCTTCGTGTTCAAGGGGGATTTCTGGACCGTGACCCGCCCGGAGCCGATGCTGGACGGGCTGATGCAGTCACACATCCGCCCGTTCCAGACGCCGCACCCCCCGATCGGGATCGCCGCGCTGAGCCCCAAGTCCGACACCCTGCGGGTCTGCGGGCAGCGTGGCTTCATGCCGCTCAGCCTCAACCTCGGTGACGCCTACGTGGCCGGCCACTGGCCCATGGTCGAAGCGGGAGCGACCGAGGCCGGTCGGGTCGCACAGCGATCCGACTGGCGGGTCGTGCGGGACGTCTTCGTCGCCGACACCGATGAGGAAGCTATCGGCTGGGCGGCCGCGAGCATGGGTCGGATGGCCGACGAGTACGTCCTGCCGGTCCTTCGGTCCTTCGGGATGATCTCGCTGGTCAAGCACGACCCGGACGTACCCGATGAGGATGTCAACGGCGACTACCTCGCGCGGAACTGCTGGCTGGTCGGGACTCCGGACACGGTCGTGTCTCGGATCGAGCGGCTGGCGGCCACCACCGGGGGCTTCGGAACGCTGCTGCAGCTCGGCTACGACTACCTCGATGACCCCGGCCCCTGGTTCCGGTCGATGGAGTTGATGGCGAACGAGGTCATGCCGCGCGTGGCTCACCTCTAGTCATGGACACCGCACGCGACGGCGTTCGCTACGAGGACCTCAAGGACGGTGTGGTCCGCATCGTCCTCGACCGCCCCGAGACCCGCAACGCGCAGGACAAGGCCATGCTCTATGCGTTGAACGACGCCTTCGACGAGGCGGGCGCGGACGACGACGTGAAGGTGGTCGTGCTCGCGGCCGACGGGCCCCACTTCTCCTCCGGCCACGACCTGCGCGACGCGGGTTCGCCGATGACGCCGTTCGAGCCGGTGAGCTGCTGGGGTGGGTTCGAGCTTCCCGGCGCCGAGGGCTGGATGGCCGTCGAGGAGGAGATCTATCTCGGACTGTGCCGGCGGTGGCGCAACTTCCCGAAGCCGACCATCGCGTCGGTGCAGGGCAAGGCGATCGCCGGCGCCCTCATGCTGGTCTGGGTCTGCGACCTGGTGGTGGCGGCCGACAACGCTCAGTTCTCCGATCCGGTGGTCGCGTTCGGAGTCGGTGGCGTCGAGTACTTCGCCCACCCCTGGGAGCTGGGGCCCCGCAAGGCCAAGGAAATGCTGTTCACCGGCGCCGCTGTCACCGCCGACGAGGCCCACCGCCTCGGCATGGTGAACCACGTCGTCCCCCGGCCCGAACTCGACGAGTTCACTCTCGACCTGGCTCGCGCGATCGCATCCAAACCGTCCATGGGCCTGAAACTCGCCAAGCAGGCCGTCAACCAGGCACTCGACGCCCAGGGCCAGTGGACCGCGCTCCAGACCGCGTTCGGGCTCCACCAGCTGGCGCACTCCCACAACATGCAGCGCTTCGGCTCGCTCCTCGACCCCGCGGGTCTCGGGCCGTTCGCCACCGACGCATCGCGAATCGTGCCGCCCGGGCACCAACGAGTCAGGGACCAGCTCGGAGATTCCGAAACTGGCCCCTGACCTGCACTAACGCGGTGGAGCTGAGGGGATTTGAACCCCTGGCCCCCTCGTTGCGAACGAGGTGCGCTACCGGACTGCGCCACAGCCCCCGAAGTGCGGAGAAAGATTATCACTGGCCCTGGAGTGCTCGACGCGGGCCGGACCCCGGGGCGCGGACCTCATCTTCTCCGGCGCGGCGCGGGTATCCCGAGCCCGGGATGGGCGCGCCAGGCAGGAGAAGTCGGGTCACTCCCCGACGGCGCGGGGGATCTCGATCTCGTCCTCGTCGGCGGAGGTCTCGCCGGCGGCCTGGTCGGCCATCTCGGCCTCGATCTCGGCGATCAGCTCGTCGGTGAGGGCGGGGAACTCCTGGGTGGCCTCGTCGTCCTCGTCGGCGACGGCCCAGGGGCGGCCGGCGGAGACGTCGATCCGGCGGGCGACGTGGGGGGCCTTGGGGGCGGTGACGTACGTCGGGAGCGGGACGGGGCGGGGCTCCCAGCCGTCGGCAATGTCGGCGACGGGGCCGGGCTTGGTCTCCTCGACCTCGACCGAGGGCCAGGGGTCCCACGTCATGTCGGTGTCGGCGGGGCGGCTCCGGGTGCCGCGCTGCGCGGGGATCCGCGCCGGGCCGGCGGGGGCGGCGACGGGCGCGACGGCCACGCGGGTCACGCGCGCCTTCTTCGCCCGGACCCGTACCTCGTAGAGGTACGCGACGAACAGGGCGGCGGGGATCGCGGCCGGCCACAGCGGCATCAGGCCGAGCAGGTTCGCGGTCAGCAGCGGGACGAACACGGAGACGAGGGTGCCGAGCACCCGACGACGCCGGCGCGCGGTCGCGGCGCTGACACGCGGTCGCGTGACGACCTCGACGGGACGGACGCCGGACTTCACGACGGGCTCGGCCGCGGGTGGGACGGCCGGGCGCAGCATCGAGTAGGTACCGGCGGCCGGGTCCGGCTCGCCGCGGCGTCGCAGCACAGTCCCCTCCGGAACTCCGCAGTCGATGTCGGTCGGCGTCACTTTCAGACACCGCGTCAGAAGAAACACGGCCCAGGCGCCGAGCACCGCTGCGTAGAGAAGGCCGCTTCCGCTCATGACCCCCAAAGTTAGGGCCGCAAAGGGCTGCGATCCGGGAAGCTCGCCGCGTGTCGCGCGGGACAGATGTGACTAGAGAGGTTTCGGGCCTGACGGAACGTCCGAAAACGGATCTACTGCTCTCTCGGCGACGGGCGGCCGGACACCATCGACGCCCGCCAGCGCGGCAGCAGACCGCCCGGAACCTCCTCCGCGGTGACGACGAAGACGAGGTGGTCGCGCCACGCGCCGTCGATGTGGAGGTAGGCCGGGCGCAGGCCCTCCTCGCGGAAGCCGAGCTTCTCGACGACGCGGCGGCTGTTCGCGTTCTCGGGCCGGATGCAGATTTCGATCCGGTGCAGGCCCATCGTCAGCAGGCAGTGGTCGGTGGCCAACGCGACGGCGGTCGGCATGATGCCCCGGCCCGCGTGGCCCTTGTCGATCCAGTAGCCGATGTGGGCCGCGCACAGCGAACCCCACGTGATGCCCGAGACCGTCAGCTGCCCGACGAAGTTCCCCGCGTAGGTCACCGCGAACGGCATCGTCCGGCCGGCCCGCGCCTCGGCCCGCAGGCGGCGGACCATGTGGGCGAACGTCATCTCCGGCGCCTCGTCGACCGGACGGCTCGCCTCCCACGGCGCGAGCCAGGCGTGGTTGGCGCGGCGGAGCTCGTGCCAGGGCTGGCCGTCGCGCATCCGCAGGGGGCGCAGGGCGACCGGACCCTCGACGAGTCGCACCGGCCAGGTCTTGTTAATGGTCACCTCCCCCGATCTGATCCACCGCGTGCCGCAGGATCGGCGAGAGCACCGCGATCCCGTCCTTGCAGCCACCCGGCGAGCCGGGCAGGTTCACGATCAGGGTTTGCCCGGCGACGCCCGCGAGTCCACGGCTGAGCATGGACGTCGGCACCTTGTCCTGGGAATGCCGACGGATCGCATCCGCGATCCCCGGCACCTCGCGCTCGATCACCCGGCGGGTGACCTCCGGCGTGTGGTCGCCGGGCGTCAGGCCGGTGCCGCCGGTGGTGAGGATGACGTCGTACCCGGCCGCGACCCCCGCGGTCAGCGCCTCGAACACCGGCTCCCCGTCGGGCACGACCTGCGGGCCGTCGACGGCGAACCCGAGCTCGGTCAGCCCCGCGGACAGGATCGGCCCGCCGCGGTCCTCGTACACCCCGGCCGCCGCCCGGTTCGAGCAGGTGATCACCAGCGCCCGGGGCGAGCTCACGAGTCGCCCTGCTCGACGCGCCTGTAAGTGCCAGACTTCCCGCCGGTCTTCTCCTCGATCCGAATGTCGGTGATCACCGCGCCCTTGTCGACGGCCTTCACCATGTCGACCACCGTGAGGCCGGCGACCGCGACGCAGGTGAGCGCCTCCATCTCGACGCCGGTGCGGTCGGCGGTGCGGACGGTCGCGGAGATCTCTACCGCGTCGTCGGAGACCGAGAGGTCGACGGTCACGCCGTGGATCGCGAGCGGGTGGCACAGCGGCACGAGGTCGGGGGTCTTCTTCGCGGCCTGGATGCCGGCGATGCGCGCGACCGCCAGCGCGTCGCCCTTCGGCACGCCCTCGCCACGAAGCAGCCCGACGACGGTCGGCGACACGAACACCCGGCCCGTCGCCGTCGCCTGACGGACCGTCACGTCCTTGGCGGAGACGTCGACCATGCGGGCCTCGCCCTTGGCGTCGACGTGCGTCAAGCGGTCACTCATGCGGGGGCTCCGAACCGAAGGATGTTGACCTGTTCGCCGGCCTTGACCTCGGTCACGTCCTCCGGCACGACGATGAAGCAGTTCGACTGGGCGAGCCCCGCGAGCAGGTGCGAGCCCGGGCCACCGACCGGCCGGACCTCGGGCAGCCCGTAGGCGCCGGAGGGGACGACCCAGCCGCGCATGAACTGTGTCTTGCCGGCGGGCGAGGTGAGGTCGACCGTCAGCGTCGCCTGCGTCATCGGGCGCCGCTCGGGCGTCAGGCCGCGCAGCCGGCGGATGGCCGGGCGCACGAAGACCTCGAACGAGACGTACGAGGAGACCGGGTTGCCGGGGAGCGTGAAGATCGGCGTCCCGGTGCCGAACCGGCCGTCGCCGCCGATGAACCCGAAGCCCTGCGGCTTGCCGGGGTTCATCTTGATGCCCTCGAAGTCGACGGTGCCCAGCTGCGAGAGCACACCCTTCACGACGTCGTACGCACCGGCGCTGACGCCGCCCGAGGTGATGATCAGGTCGGCGCGGGTGGTCTGCTCCTCGATCGTGGCGAGGACGGCGTCCTCGTCGTCGTGGACCATCCCGACGCGGTAGGCGACGGCGCCCGCCTCGCGCGCGGCGGCGGCGAGCATGTAGCTGTTCGACTCGTAGATCTGACCCGGACCGAGGGCGTTGCCCGCCTCGACCAGTTCGCTGCCGGTCGAGATGACGACGACGCGCGGCCGCGGGTGCACCTCGACGCGGGCGACCCCGATCGCGGCGAGCAGTCCGATCTGCGCGGACCCGAGCTCGGTGCCGGCGGCGAGCAGGGCCTGCCCCACCGCGACGTCACTGCCGCGGACGCGGATGAACTGGCCCTCCCCCGGCTCCGCCCGGATCGCGACGCGGGTGGTGCCGCGGTCGGTCTGCTCGACGGGGACGATCGCCTCGGCGCCCTCGGGGATCGGAGCGCCGGTCATGATCCGCGCGCAGGTGCCGGGCTTGATCACCCGGCTGGAGACGGCGCCGGCGGCGATGTCGTCGATGACGTCGAGCTCGGCCGGGAACTCCGGCGAGGCGCCGGTGACGTCGGCCATGCGGACCGCGTAGCCGTCCATCGCCGAGTTGTCCCACGGCGGCAGGTCGAGCGGCGCGTGGACGTCGTTCGCCAGCAGGCACCCGTGCGCCTCGGTGAGCGGGACGTCGAGCACCGGCATCGGCGTCAGCTGTCCCAGGACGTGGACGAGGTACTCCTCGACGGACCTCACTGCGCCATCTCCTTGGCCACGAAGTCGGCGAGCCAGGACCGGAACTCGGGGCCGAGGTCCTCCCGCTCGCAGGCGAGCCGGACGATCGTGCGCAGGTAGTCCTGCCGGTCGCCGGTGTCGTAGCGGCGGCCGCGGAACACGACCGCGTGCACCGGCCCGCCACCGTCGCCGAGGGCGAGCGATCGGAGCGCGTCGGTGATCTGGATCTCGCCGCCGCGGCCCGGCGGGGTCCGCCGCAGGACGTCGAACACGGCGGGCTCGATGACGTAGCGGCCGATGATCGCGAGGTTGCTCGGGGCCTCCTCGCGCGGCGGCTTCTCGACCAGGTCGGTGACGCGGACGACGTCCTCGGAGTCGGTCGGCTCGATCGCGGCGCAGCCGTAGAGGTGGATCTGCTCGGGCGCGACCTCCATCAGCGCGATGACGGAGCCGCCGTAGCGGGCCTGCGCCTCGATCATCCGCGTCAGGAGCGGGTCGCGGGGGTCGATCAGGTCGTCGCCGAGGAGCACCGCGAACGGCTCGTCGCCGACGTGCTCGGCCGCGCAGAGGATCGCGTGCCCGAGCCCCTTCGGCTCGCCCTGGCGGACGTAGTGCATGGTCGCGAGGTCGTTGGAGGCCTGGACGCGGGCGAGCGTCGCGGTGTCCCCCTTCTCCGCGAGCTTGGTCTCGAGCTCGTAGTTGCGGTCGAAGTGGTCCTCGAGGGCACGCTTGCTGCGGCCGGTGATCATGAGGACGTCACGCAGGCCGGCGGAGACCGCCTCTTCGACCACGTACTCGATCGCGGGCTTGTCGACGACCGGGAGCATCTCCTTGGGAGTCGCCTTGGTCGCGGGGAGGAACCGCGTGCCCAGGCCGGCGGCCGGGATGACGGCCTTGGTCATGCGGGAGGTCATGCCCGCAGGCTACCGAGCAGGACCGGTATGACGCGGGCACCGCTCGTACGGAAGGATTTGATCGGCGCCCGGAGCGGCCCGGGGGACGGAGGCGAGATGGCGGTTGGCGGTGCAACCGGGTCTCGGGATGACGTCGATGCCGCCAAGTCTGCCCTGCGCACCAAGATCCTCGCCGACCGCCGCGCCCTCGACCCAGCGACCCTCGCGGCCGCGGCCGACGCGATCCGCGACCACGCGATGAGCACCCTCGCCGCGCTTCCGGTGCAGGTCGGCGGACCGGCGCGCACCGTGGCCCTCTACGTCTCGACCGGCACCGAGCCCGGCACCCGGCCCCTGTTGGAGGCCCTGCGGACGGCCGGCACCCGCGTCCTGCTCCCCGCCCTGCGGGCGGACCTCGACCTGGACTGGGGCACCTACGCCGGTCCGGAGGCGCTGGTCCCCGGCCCGCGGGGCACCGTCGAGCCCGCCGGCCCGAACACCGCGGACCTTGCCGAGGCGGACCTCGTCCTCGTCCCCGGCCTCGCCGCCGACCGGGCCGGGCACCGGCTCGGCCGCGGCGGGGGCTCCTACGACCGGGCCCTGCGCGCCGTTCACCCGGCGGCGCGGGTCGCGGTCGTCCTGCACACCGGCGAGCTGCTCGACTCGGTGCCGGCCGCGGAGCACGACGCGCCGGTCGACGCCGTCCTCACCCCCGCGGGCTGGACCCGCGTCGGCGCGGCCGGGGAGGCGCCGTGATCCTCGGCTCGGGCGGCGGGGGCGAGGGCGCCCTGACCCTGGACGAACTCAACATCGGCCTGCTCGTCGGCTCCTCGGTGCTGATCGTCGCGATCATCGCGGTCCGGCTCGCGAGCCGGACGTCGCTCCCCAGCCTCCTGCTCTACCTCGGGCTCGGCGTGCTGCTCGGGCAGGACGTCATCGGGATCGAGTTCAGCGACGACGTCCTCACCCGAACCCTCGGCTACGCCGCGCTGGTGATCATCCTGGCCGAGGGCGGCATCACGACGAACTGGGCCAACATGCGCCCGGCGGTGCCGGTGGCGGCGCTGCTCGCCACGGTCGGCGTCGGGGTGTCCGTCCTGATCACGGGGGCCGCGGCGCACTACCTGCTGGACCTGAACTGGCAGGTCTCGTTCCTGCTCGCCGCGATCGTGTCCTCGACCGACGCGGCGGCGGTCTTCTCCGTGCTCCGCCTGCTGACGGTCCGCCACAAGCTCGTCGGCGTGCTCGAGGCCGAGTCCGGGTTCAACGACGCCCCCGTCGTCATCCTCACCGTGGCCCTCTCGACCACCGACGCGTTCGGGGCGGGCGACCTGCCCCACCTGGTCGGGCTGCTCGTCTACGAGCTCAGCGTCGGCCTCGTCGTCGGGCTCGCCGCCGGGTTCCTCGGCGCTGCCGGTCTGCGCCGGCTCGCGCTGCCGTCCTCGGGTCTGTACCCGATCGCGGTGCTCGCGCTGGCGGTGCTCGCCTACAGCGGCGCCTCGATGATCCACGCCAGCGGCTTCCTCGCGGTCTACATCGCGGCCGTGATCCTCGGGAACTCGCGGCTGCCGCACCGGCCCGCGACGCGCGGGTTCGTCGAGGGTCTCGCCTGGCTGGCGCAGATCGGGCTGTTCGTCCTGCTCGGCCTGCTCGTCTCCCCCGACGAGCTCGGGTCGGACGTCCTGCCCGCGATCGCGGTCGGGTTCGTGCTGCTGTTCGTCGCCCGGCCGGCGGCAGTGTTCGCCTCGACGGTCTGGTTCCGGTGGCCGTGGCGGGAGCAGGCTTTCCTGTCCTGGGCCGGCCTGCGCGGGGCGGTGCCGATCGTCGTCGCGACGATCCCGGTCGTGGAGGGCGTGCCGGACAACGAACGCCTGTTCAACATCGTCTTCGTCCTGGCCGTGATTTACACCCTGCTGCAGGGCCCGACCCTGCCGTTGGCCGCGCGGCGGCTCGGGGTGGTCGCCGAGGCCGAACCGGTCGACCTGGACCTGGAGGCCGCGCCCCTGGAGCGCCTCGGCGCCCAGGTCCTGCAGATGCGCGTGCCTCCCGAGTCGAAGATGCACGGCGTCGAGGTCTTCGAGCTGCGGCTGCCCCAGGGGGCGAGCGTGTCGCTGATCGTGCGGGGCGGAAATTCCCTGGTCCCGGGCGGGACGACCCGCATCCAGCGGGGCGACGAGCTGCTCGTCGTCACCCCGACGGCGATCCGGCGGGCCACCGAGGAGCGCCTGCGCGCGGTGAGTGAGCACGGTCGCCTGGCCGGGTGGGTGGACCGGAACCGCTCCTAGCGTGCACAATTAGCAGTCTCAGCCGGAGAGTGCCAGGAGGAACGTCGGTGCCGACCTACCAGTACGCGTGCACGGAGTGCGGGCACGAGTTCGAGGCCGTGCAGAGTTTCAGCGACAGCGCTCTGACCGAGTGCCCGAACTGCACCGGCAAGCTCCGCAAGGTCTTCTCCGCGGTGGGCGTCGTCTTCAAGGGCTCGGGCTTCTACCGGACCGACTCCCGGTCCTCCACCAGCTCGTCCACGCCCGCGTCGTCGAACTCGTCCGGCAGCTCGTCGAGCGACTCCTCGAGCTCGTCGTCGAGCGACTCGTCGAGTTCGTCGTCCGCCGGCTCGTCCTCGCCGAAGAGCGAGTCCGCGGCCTGACCCGACTCGACGCCGGATCGAGGCCTGTGGACAACTCCGGGGTCTGACCGGCGGGCGGGGCTAATCTCCTCGCCCATGACCGACACGAGCATGTCCCCCTCGGGCCCGTCCGACGTCCGCGCCGAGATCGGCGTCATCGGCGGGTCGGGGCTCTACGAGTTCCTCGACGACGCCGTCACCGTCGACGTCGCAACCCCGTACGGGCCGCCGAGCGATCCGCTCGTCGTCGGGGAGATCGCCGGCCGTCGGGTGGCGTTCCTGCCCCGGCACGGCGCGGACCACCGGTGGCCGCCGCACCGCATCCCGTACCGGGCGAACCTGTGGGCGCTGCGTGCGGTCGGGGTGCGGCAGGTGCTGGCGCCCGCGGCGGTCGGGTCGCTGACGCACGAGCTGCCGATCGGGACGCTCGTCGTGCCCGACCAGGTTCTCGACCGGACCTCCGGCCGCGACCGGACCTACTACGACGGACCGCCGGCCGGGGTCGTCCACGTCGGGTTCGCGGACCCGTACTGCCCGGCCGGGCGGGCGGCCGCGCTTCAGGCGTCGGCGGCGTCGGGCTGGCCGGCGGTCGACGGCGCGACGCTGGTCGTGATCGACGGGCCGCGATTCTCCAGCCGGGCCGAGTCGCAGTGGTACGCGGCGGCCGGCGCGCGGATCATCGGCATGACGGGCATGCCCGAGGCGGCGCTCGCCCGGGAGCTCGCGCTCTGCTACACGCCGATGGCGCTGGTGACCGACCTCGACGCCGGGATCGAGACCGGCGAGGGCGTGACGATGGCCGAGGTCTTCGCGGTCTTCAAGGAGAACGTCGGCCGCCTGCGGACGGTGCTGATGGACGTCGTCGCTGCGCTGCCGACCGAGCGGACCTGCGCGTGCGGCTCGGCGCTCGACGGGTTGAACCTTGGGATCGAGCTGCCGTGACGTGGCAGCGGCCGGCGGCCGGGGGGCCGTTGTCGTCGACGCCGCGGATGCTGCTCGCGCGGCACCGGGGACTGCTCGCCGGGTCGTGCGCCGGGGTGGCGGTGCTCGCGGCGCTGCCGGTGCTCGCGCCCGGGCCGGAGCCGACGGTGCCGGTGCTGGTCGCGGCGCGGGACCTGCGCTGGGGCGTCCCGCTCGGCGCCGACGACGTCGTGCTCGCCGACCTGCCGGTTGAGTCCGTGCCGGACGGGGCATTGACCGAGATGTCCGCGGCCCGCGGGCGACTGCTCACCTCACCCGTGCGACGGGGTGAGGCGATCACCGACGTCCGCGTCGTCGGGCCGGCGACGGTGGAACCGGGCCTGCTCGCGGTCGGCGTGCGGATCGCGGACGCCGGCATGGCCTCCGTGCTGCGTGCGGGCGCGGTCGTGGACGTCCTCGCGGCCGCGCGGGACGAGGGCTTCGACCGCCCGGTCGGGCTGGGCACGGCCGAGGTCGTCGCGAGCGGGGTGCGCGTGCTCGCGGTGCCGAACTCCCGCCGCGCGAGTCTCGACGGTGCACTCGTTCTCGTGGCCGCGAATGAGGCGCAGGCCTCACGATTGGCCGCCGCCGGCGCGACGCGTCACCTTTCCATCGCGCTCCGTACCGATAGCGTGGGTTCGCCCTGACGGGCCGACAGAATCCCCCTCAAGACGCCGGGAGCAGCTGTGATCAAGGGTTTTCGTGACTTCCTGATGCGCGGAAACGTCGCCGACCTCGCGGTCGCTGTGGTCATCGGCACCGCCTTCACCGCGCTCGTGACCGCGTTCACCACGTCGTTCATCGAGCCGATCATCAAGGTGGTGATGGGTGGCGGCCTGACCGGCGGCACGGTCAAGCTCGACGACGAGAACCGTCTGCTCTTCGGCGACTTCGCGAACGCGCTGATCACGTTCGTCATCACTGCGGCAGTCGTCTACTTCATCTTCGTGCTGCCACTGAAGACGCTGAACGAGAAGCGCCAGCGCGGCGAGGTCGCCGAGCCGGAGCCGGCCGCGATCCCGGACGACATCCTGCTGCTGCAGGAGATCCGCGACCTGCTCGCGAACCGCGCTCCCGGGTCGGGTTCGATCCGCTAGCCGACTCCCCCGGCGTTCACGCGGTCGCCGGCGCCTGGCCCTCGGCGGAGTCCGTCGCGGGCCGGTCGGCGATCCGCGTGCGCTGGGTGAGGTGCCGGGACTCGATGTCCGCGAGGAAGAACACGAGCGCCAGCATCAGGAACGGCATGACGACGGCGAAGGCGACGCTCACGACGCAACCGCCGTAGCCTCGGCCCCACGACCGGCCGGAACCGCGGCGCGGCCCTTGCCGCGCAGGGCGGCCTCGACGTCGGTGTAGCACGGCAGCGACGTGCACAGGCCGGTGATCTCCAGCAGGCGGCGCACGATCGGCGACGGGCCGGCCATCCGCATCCACGTGCCGACCGCGATCGAGCGACGGCCGAGGTTGGCCATCGTGCGCAGGCAGGCCAGGTCGCAGAAGGTGACCTCGGAACAGTCGATAACGATGCCCGTCGGACGCGCGCGGAGCACGTCGAGCAACTGGGTGTGCAGGGTGGCGGCACGGCTGAGGTCGTAGTCGCCGAACAGCGCCACGACGACCACACCACCAGCGCGGCGGACCGCGAAGTTGGCGTCCACGGCTCCTCATTTCTGGGCGGGAACTGGCGGGCAAGGAGCAAGACAGGTCTTCATGATGTGGCGACACGCCGAAGCGGGTTCGGGCTTTCTCACCGCCTTGGACGGCGCTTTGCTCGGCGTGACGGACGCCGGAACCAAAGCGGGCAAACCCGGCATTGACGCTCACTGAGCGCGACGAAGCCGGTGCGGTTGGTACTCGCTACCGCGGGATCGTCACGGTGGTGGTCACGCGGACGAGCGCGGGAGCGGGCGGGACCGACCCGAAACCGAACCGGACCGGCGGGTCGA
Organism: Sporichthya brevicatena; assembly: GCF_039525035.1. Lineage (NCBI taxonomy): Bacteria > Bacillati > Actinomycetota > Actinomycetes > Sporichthyales > Sporichthyaceae > Sporichthya > Sporichthya brevicatena. Next base: position 61,823 of record NZ_BAAAHE010000002.1, on the reverse strand, counting down.
TCGGGGCGAGCGGCCCGAGGCCGGTGCCGTCGAGCCAGGCGACCGCGGCGGTGATCGGGCGCAGGTCCTGGGCGCCGTAGTACTCGCGGCGCCCGTTGCCGGCGCTGCCGACGGTCCGGACGCCGGGCAACAGACGCCGGGCCGGGCGGTCGATCGCGGAGATCCAGGCCGGGCGCCGGGCGAGCGGGGGCGGGACGGCGCGGAGCAGGTAGCCGAGCGGGGTCCGGCGGCCGATCTCGAACGCGACGTTCAGCGGCCCGGCGGTCAGCGCCCATTCGGAGCGGGTCCGGGTGACCCCGACATGGGCGATCTCGACGGCGTCGAAGGTGTAGGTGGCGGCGACGAAGTCCGCGATCTCCGGCCGCGGGGCGAGGAGGCGCCGGTGGCCGGCCGCGTCCTCGATCATGACGTCGGTGAAGCCCCCGAACGGGCTGCGCGGCCACCGGCCGATCACCAGCCGGGTTCCCGACGCGGTCCCGAGGCCGGCGATCCAGCCGTCGAAGACCAGTCGTTCGTGACGGGCCATCAGTCAGCGCTCGTGCGGCGGGTGCGGGCGCGGACGTGGATTCGCTCGCCCTCCCGGCCGAAGAGGCTGAGGATCTCGGCCGGGCCGCTGCCGGCGCTGCCGAACCAGTGCGGGACGCGGCAGTCGAACTCCGCCACCTCGCCGGTGGTGAGCACCAGGTCCTGGTCGCCGAGCAGCAGCCGCACCCGGCCCGACAGGACGTACATCCACTCGTGGCCGTCGTGGGTGCGCAGCTCCCCCGGCTTGGACTGGGCGGCCGGGATGATCATCTTCCAGGCCTGCATCGAGCCGGGCATCCGCGTCAGCGGGACGACGGTGCGGCCGTGCACCTTCACCGGCTTCAGACGCAGGCGCGGGTCGCCGACCTCGGGGGCGCCGACGAGGTCGTCGAGCGGGACACCGTAGGCCGAGGCGAGCGGGAGCAGCAGTTCGAGGCTGGGCTTGCGCTGGCCGGACTCCAGCCGCGACAGGGTGCTCTTGGAGATGCCGGTGGTCGCCTCGAGGCTGGTGAGGGTGATCCCCCGCTGGGTGCGCAGGAGCTTGAGGCGGGAACCGACCTGCTCGAGGGCGGTGGCGATCGCCTGGTTCGGGTCGGTCATGGGGTCATCCTTGCCCACCGGGCGCTTCCCGGAAACAGCAACAAGGGTTGTCGTTCTGGCGACGGGTGGGGGCACCGTCGGATCATGAGCGAATACGACGTGGTGATCATCGGTGGCGGAGCGGCCGGGCTGTCGGCGGCGCTGACGTTGGGCCGGGCGCGCCGGACCGTCCTCGTGGTGGACGGCGGGGCGCCGCGCAACGCGCCGGCCGCGCACATGTACGGGTTCCTCTCGCGGGACGGTGAGTCCCCCGCGGAGCTGCTGGAACTCGGGCGCGCGGAGGTGAAGAGCTACGGCGGGGAGATCACGACGGCCGTGGTCGCCGGCATCGAGCGCGAGGACAAGCGGTTCCGGGTGACGCTTGAGGGCGACCGTTCGGTGTGGGGGCGGCGGCTCCTGGTGGCAACCGGGCTGCGGGACGTCCTGCCCGAGATCCCGGGGCTGCGGGAGCGGTGGGCCCGCGACGTCCTGCATTGCCCCTACTGCCACGGCTACGAGGTGCGGGACCAGCGACTCGGCGTTCTCGGCGGTGGCCCGATGACCGCGCACTACACGCAGCTGATCCGGCAGTGGTCGGCCGACGTCGTGCTGTTCGCGCCGGCCGGGTCGGTCCCGCCCGCGGACGCCGCCGGGTACGCGGCGCGCGGGATCGAGGTCGTCGAGGGCGCGGTGACGCGGACCGTTGTCGCGGACGACCGGTTGGTGGGGCTGGAGGTCGACGGGCGCGTGGTGCCGGTCGACGCCGTCTTCGCCGCGCCGCGGTTCGAGCCGAACGACGCCTTGCTCCGCGACCTCGGATGCGAGGTCGACGCCGACGGGTGGGTCGTCACGGACGCGACCGGGCAGACGACGGTGCCCGGCGTCTGGGTCGCGGGCAACGTCGCGAACCCGCGGGCGCAGGTGATCGTGGCCGCGGGTGAGGGCGTTGCGGCGGCGGCGATGCTGAACGCGGACCTGGTGGCGGAGGAGGTCGCGGACGCGGTGGCGGCTTGAGTCGTCGCTGATCGGGGGAAGGATGGGCGCATGGCGATCTCGCAGCCCCAGCTGGACTTCCTCACCGCGCACCGGATGGGCGTGCTCGTCACGCTGAAGCGGGACGGTCGTCCGCAGCTGTCGAACATCATCTACCGCTACGACGCCGAGGTCGGGCGGGTGCAGATCTCCGTCACCGCGGACCGGGCGAAGACCCGCAACGCCGAGCGGGACCCGCGGGTGAGCCTGCACGTCGCGTCGAAGGACTTCTGGTCGTGGGTCGTGGTCGAGGGTGAGGCCGCGCTGAGCCCGGTCGCGACCGCGCCGGACGACCCGACCGTCGAGGCGCTGGTCGCGCTGTACCGCGGACTGTCCGGCGAGCACCCGAACTGGGACGAGTACCGCGCAGCGATGGTCTCCGAGCGGCGGCAGGTCCTCTCGTTCGCGATCACCCACGCGTACGGGCAGCTGCCGGGCTAGCTCGCTCGGCGAACGTTTTCGGCTCCTCCTGCGTCCGTGTCCTGACGCCGGGTGCCACCGGCGCGTCCCGCCCGCCGATCAGGGAGCCGAGATGTCCGTTTCGTTCCGCCGCGCATCGCTCAGTGCGGCTGCCGCCGTCGTCGTTGCCGCCGTCGCCGCCGGGGCGGTCGTGTCCGGGAGCTCCGGGTCGGTCGCCGCGACCGGCGGGGAGTCCGACGCGCGGACCGTCACCGTCTCCGGGGCCGGGTACGCGAGCGGGACGCCCGACGTCGTCCGCCTCGACCTCGGGGTGCAGCGCTCGGGACACGACGTCAACGCCGCCCTCGACGCCGCGAACTCCGACATCCGCCGGATCAAGGACGTCCTCGCCAAGCACGGGGTGAAGGACGCCGACATGCAGACCTCGCAGCTCTCGATCAACCAGCACTACGGGCCGATCGAGCCGTACGCGGACTCGAAGCCGATGCCCGCGCCGATGAGCGACGCGCCCGCGGTGGCCGCCGACCCGGTGGCGCCGGCTCCCTCGATCGCGGTGCCGGAGTCCGGCCGGGCCGTGATGCCGATGCCGCCGGCGCCGAACGGGTTCGAGGTGAACCAGTCGCTGTCGGTGAAGCTCCGCAACCTCGAGACCGCCGGCAAGGTGATCTCCGAGGCGGCGGCCGCGGGCGGGAACGCGACGCGGATCAACGGCGTTTGGTTCGAGTTCTCCGACACCGAGAAGCTGACGAAGGACGCGCGGGACCAGGCGTTCGCGGCGGCGAAGGAGAAGGCCGAGCAGTACGCGCGCCTGGCGGACGGCCGCCTCGGTCGGGTGGTCTCGGTGAGCGAGGGGTACGACGGTGGCGGCGGGTACCCGTACCCGGTGGCGGCCGCGCGGGACGCGGGCGGCGTGTCGTCGGTGCCGCTGGCGCCGGGCAGCCAGCAGGTGGGCGTGACGACCACGGTGGTGTGGGAACTGAGCTGAGTTACCGTCGAGGCGTGGGGACGGATCTGCGTAGCCGCGTCGGCGGCCTGATCTTCGCGCGCGTGGCCGGGCCGGAGGGCCCGGCCCGCCGCGAGCGCATCCTCGGCACGCCCGGGCCACGCTGGTTCGCCGAGGACCGGCCGATCCGGCGGGTGCACGGCGACGCGGCAATGTTCGTCGGTGGTCTGCGAGCCCTGCTGCTGCAGTCGCTGCACCCGTTGGCGATGGCCGGCGTGGCCGGGCACTCGGGCTACCGCGGTGACCCGTGGGGGCGGCTGCACCGGACGAGCGCGTTCCTCGCGACGACGACGTTCGGCGCGGTCGAGGACGCGCAGGCCGCGGTGGACCAGGTGCGGTCGATCCACGAGCGGGTGCGCGGCACCGCACCGGACGGCCGGCCCTACGCGGCGAGCGACCCGCACCTGCTGCAGTGGGTGCACGTGGCGGAGATCGACAGCTTCCTGACGGCCCATCAGCGGTTCGGCTCCCAGCCGCTGACGGCGGCGGAGGCGGACGGGTACGTCGCGGACACGGCGCTCATCGCGCGCAAGCTGGGGGTGCCGGCGCCGCCGGAGACGGTCGCCGAGTTGACGGCCTGCCTGGACTCGTACCGGGCAGAGCTGACCGGGACGAAGGAGGCCCGGGACGCGGCCCGGTTCCTGCTGCTGACTCCCCCGCTGCCCTGGGTGGCGCGACCCCCGTACGCGGTGCTCGCGGCGAACGCGGTCGCGCTGCTGCCCGGGTGGGCGAGCCGGGAGCTGTGGCTGCCTCGGCTGCCGCTCGCGGAGGCCACCGCGGTGCCGCTCGGCGGGCACGCGCTGGTGCGCGGGATCCGCTGGGCGACGCGCTGAGCTGGGCTTTCCCGGCCCGCCGGCCGGCGCCGATGTCCGGATCGTCCCGATCCCGCGGTTCAACCGTGACGCTGGTCAACATCTGAGGCCGTTTCACGCTTTGCGGCGCGGGAATCCTCCTGGCATGGCATTTCTACTGTGGATCCTTGCGGTTCTCCTGGTGGTCGGCGGCGTGGTCAACCTGCTTCAGGGCCAGATCCTGTTCGGGGTGCTCCTCATCGTCGTGGGTCTCGCGATCGGCCCGGGTGGGTACTCGATCTTCCGGTCGCGCAGCAGCGCCAGCGTGTAACTGCACATCCCCGTTCCGGACGGAACGGGACAGGATCAGACGAACCGTCAGGTAATCCGGCTGACCCCGGCACTCCCGCCCGAGTGCCGGGGTCCTTCTTTGTGCCCGGTATCGGGTTTCCTTCAGCTTCGTCCGCGCTCGGCCGAAATTCAGGACGTGGCCACCCCACTCGGCGACGCGCGTGAGCGCGGGCCCTTCAGTCAGCGCGGCCTCGTGCCGCGCATCGTGCCGTATTCGGTGGTCGCGTCGGGCGCGCTGTTCGTGGGTGCCTTCAACGTGCGGAGCGAGGACGCCTGGCTCTACGCCGGCGTCGCGCTGAGCTATCTGCTCCTGGTGCTGGGGGCGTTCCTGCTCCCGTGGGACCGGTTGCCGCGGTGGACGCAGTCACTGCTCGCCATGGCCACCCTGCCGCTGGTGGGAGTGCTGCGTGAGGCGACCGGGGACCTGCGGTCCCCGTTCACGGCGTTGATCTTCCTGCCGCTGATGCTGTTCGCGATGCACGGAACCCGGCGCGAGGTGATGGCGTGCATCGCCGGCATCGGCGTGGTGCTGGCCGTCCCCCTGGTCGGGAGCGGGACCGCGTCGGAGTGGCAGCGCATGGCGCTGAACACCGCGATCGCGGGATTCATCGGACTGAACGTGAGCGCGGTGGTGAGCCGGCTGCGCGAGAGTGCGCGCGGGCACGGCGAGGCCGAGGGGCGGGCGCGCGAGGCGCGGGACCAGTTCGTCGGTCTCGTCGAGGCGGCGACGCAGTTCTCGATCATCGCGACCGACGCGCACGGCGCGATCACCGTCTTCAACGAGGGTGCGGCGCGGATGCTGGCCTACGAGCCGGAGGACGTTCTCGGGCGCGTGCCGACGTTCTTGCACGACCCGGCGGAGCTCGCGGCGCGGGCGGCCGAGCTCGACGTCCCGGCGGGTTTCGAGGTGCTGGTGGCGGCGGCGCGGGTCGGTGAGGCGGACGTCCGTGACTGGACCTACGTGCGCAGCACGGGTGAGCGGATCACGGTGTCGGTGACGGTGTCGGCCGTGCGCGGGCCGGACGCGGTGCCGGTCGGGTTCATCGCGATCGCGTGCGACGTCACCGACGAGCGGCGTAACGAGACGAAGGTGCGCGAGCAGGCGCAGCGCGCCGGTCTGATCAACGAGCTGACGCACGCGATCCGGCAGGACCTGGACCCGGAGTCGGTGCAGCAGCGTGCGGTGACGGCGCTGGGCGAGCGGCTCGACGCGGACCGGGTCGTGATCCGGTTGGCGAGCGAGGACGACCCCGTCGGCGTGATCGCGCAGTCCTGGGTGCGCGAGGGACTGCCGGCACTGACGCACTCGGTGGCGCCACCGGCGGGCATCGCGAGGTTGTCGCGACGGACGCACGGGGACGACACGGCGCTAGTGGTCTTCGACGTCGAGGACGACGCGCGGCTGCGGCCGGGTGAGGCGGCGGAGCTCAGCGAGGTGCTCGGGATCCGCGGCTACCTCGGCTGCCCGATGTGGGTGGGGTCGCGGCTCGTCGGGTGGCTGGTCGTGAACACGACGCGGCCGCGGAACTGGACGGGCAACGAGGTGGCGATCGTGTCGGCGATCGCGCGGACGGTAGGCGCCGCGTTGTTGCAGGCGCAGACGTATCAGCAGGAGCTGGAGATCATCCGGCGGCTGCGGGAGCTCGACCAGGCGAAGTCGGACTTCGTCTCGTCGGTCTCGCACGAGCTGCGGACGCCGCTGACGAGCATCATCGGGTACCTCGAGATGCTGGTGGAGGGCGACGGCGGGCCGCTGAACGTCGAGCAGCTGCAGCTGGCCGAGGTAGTCGAGCGGAACTCGCGGCGGTTGCTGGCGCTGATCGAGGATCTTCTGACGCTCTCTCACATCGAGGCGGGGCAGACGGAACCCGTGACGGAACCGGTGGACCTGGCGACCGTCGTGGCCGACGTGCAGCGCACGGTGGTGCCGATCCTCGGGGCGCGGGAACTCGAGGTCGTCGTCGACGTCCCGGAGGACATCGGGTCGGTGCTCGGCGATGCGGGTCAGCTGGAGCGCGTTCTGTTCAACCTGGTGACGAACGCGGTGAAGTTCACCCCCGACGGCGGCCGCGTGTCGATCGTGGGCGCCGCGGTCGACGGGCTGGCGCGGCTGAGTGTCTCCGACTCCGGGATCGGCATCCCGGAGGAGGAGCAGGAGCAGTTGTTCACGCGGTTCTTCCGGTCGTCGGCGGCGCGGGAGAACGCGATTCAGGGAACGGGTCTGGGCCTGGTGATCGTGAAGTCGATCGTCGAGGCCCACGGGGGTTCGATCTCGGTCGCGTCCCTGGTCGGGGTCGGGACCACCGTCACCGTCGAACTGCCGTTGCTGCCCGTCCCCGCCGACGTTGTTCTGGCCTGAGCGACATCCATTCCAAGGAGATCTGACATGGCACGCCTTCTCGTCGTCGACGACGACCCCGACATCCTCGCCCTTGTCACCGCCCGGTGCCGCAACGCCGGCCACAAGGTGCTGACCGCGACCTCCGGGCAGCAGGCCCTCGAGGTCCTCGGCGAGACTCCCCCGGACGTCGCGATCCTCGACGTCGGGCTGCCGATGATGACCGGCTTCGAACTGCTCACCGAGCTCCGCAAGCGCGAGGGCATGACCGACCTCCCGGCCATCTTCCTCAGCGCCCGCGTCCAGCAGGAGAGCATCGACGCCGGCCGCGAGCTCGGGGCGACCTACCTGACCAAGCCGTTCGTCGCCTCCGCGTTGCTGACCGCCATCGACCGGGCGCTGCCCACCGACGACGGGGACGGCTGGTAGACCGTCTGAACGCCTGCGCGAATTTGGACCGGTCGGTCAGCGAACCGGGTCGAGGACCAGGACCGGGATCAGCCGGTCGGTCTTCTCCTGGTACTCCGCGTAGGGCGGGTACGCCGCGACGGCGCGCTCCCACCACTGCGCGCGCTCCTCGCCGCTGACCTCCCGGGCGCGGTAGGTCCCGACGGTCGTGCCGTCCTGCAGCGCCACCTCGGGGTTCGCCTGCACGTTCGCGTACCAGGCCGGGTGCTCCGGCGCCCCGCCCTTGCTCGCCACCATCGCGTACCGGCCCTCGTGCTCGACCCGCATCAGCGGGACGTAGCGCTGCTTCCCGCTCTTCGCCCCCGTCGTCGTGATCAGGACGACCGGGCGGTCCATCACCGTCACCCCGTCGGTCGTGCCGGTCCGAAGGATCTGTTCCGTCTGGTCCCGGACCCACGGGGTCGGGCTGAGTTCAGCCGCCGTCGAGTTGCTCATGCGCGGAGAAACACGAACCCCCACCCCCACATTCCCGCCGCTGCGGCGAGCCCGCACCCGCCCGTGGCAGGATTGGCCGTCCCCGCCCTCGTAGCTCAGGGGATAGAGCACCGCTCTCCTAAAGCGGGTGTCGGCAGTTCGAATCTGCCCGGGGGCACGGCCTCTGACCTGCAGTTTCACTCCAGTAGAGTTCACCAAGCCGGGTCGCGTGGCATGAAACGTGGCATGAACTGTCGTAACCTGCAGAGGTGGCAGTGGTCCGGGGGCGTGCGGAGGGGAGCATTGAGCTGCTCCCCTCAGGCCGGTATCGCGTGCGCGTCTACGCCGGCCGCGACGCCCTGACCGGTCGGCAGATGTACCTGCGGGCGACAGCCCGCACCAAGCCCGAAGCGAAGGCAGAGCTGGCTCGTCTGCTCAACCAGCTCCATGAGCGACGCCAGCCCCGGGCGGCGATCACCATGGCGCAGGCGATCGACCAATGGCTCGGAGTGGTCCGCCACGAGGCCAGCACCCGGGAGCGGAACGAACAGCTGATCCGGCTCTACATCTTGCCGACGCTCGGCAAGAAGCCGGTGCACAAGATCACCGCCGAGGGGCTGGAGATCCTGTACTCGCGCCTTCTGAGGTGCCGCTCCCTGTGCAGCGACCGACCACAGGCCGGTCACACGTGCGAGCCTTTGGCTCCCAACACCGTCCGCAAGGTGCACTTCATCATCCGCTCCGTCCTCGACCGCGCCGTGCGCTGGAAGTTCCTGTCCATCAACGAGGCAGAGCTGGCCGAGCCGCCCGCCTTCCACCGGAACGAACCGGACCCCCCGTCCGCCGAGGAGGCCCGAGCGCTACTCGCCGAAGCGTCGCGGGACCCGGATTGGGCGCTCCTGCTGTTCCTGACCATGCTGCTGGGCTGGCGCCGTGGAGAGCTCTGCGCCCTGCGATGGACCGACATCAACCTGGACGACGGCCTCATCACGATCGAACGAAGCCATTGGGGAAACGTCGAGAAGCGGACGAAGACGAACCAGACGCGTCGAGTCGCGCTGGATCAGAACTCGATCGAACAACTGCAGGACCTTCGCGCGCGCCGGCAGGCTGCGTGCGCGTCGATCGGTGTCGCGTGGTCCCGCGACTCCTTCGTCTTCTCCCGCGCCCCCGACGGGAGCTCGCCGCTCACGCCCTCGAGTGTCACCCAGCGATACCGCAAGCTCGCCCGAAAGCTGGGGCTGCGCAGCACCCGACTTCACTCGCTTCGGCATTACTCCGCCACCGAACTGATCGCCGCCAACGTGGACGTGCGTACCGTCGCCGGTCGGCTCGGCCATGGCAGCGGCGGCACCACCACGTTGCGGACCTACGCCGGGTGGAGCGCCGACGCGGACCGTCGGGCGGCGGAGAAAATCGCGGCTCTGATTCCGCGACCCGAGCCCGCGCTCCGCCGACCGCAGTCACCGTACGAGCAACTCGCCGCGGACCTTCGAAACTCGATTCTGTCTGGCGCCCTGCCGGCCGGTACTCAGCTGCCGACCCTCGCCGAGTTGGCGGCCGAGCACAACATGGCACCAAACACGGTCGCACGAGCCATCGCCATGCTCAAAGACGAGGGTCTGCTGTCCGCAGAGCGAGGCCGGAGGGCGGTGGTTCTTGCCACCGAGGAGCCTCGGACGAGACCTGATGCCACGTCATTTTCGCCTGGCACATCGGACCAGGGAAGGGTCCCGACCTCTGGGTTGTGAGCCGAGTTTCTGGCGCTGATCGCGCACACAGCTCAGCATAAAAGTCAGCTATCCATGCAGGTCAGGGGCATATTCGCCGTCCGCCCGAGTCCGCCGAGATCCGTTTGAGTCTGCCTACGTTTGCCTACATTCTGCCTACACCGGCGCGAGGGGGGTGTGGGCATGCCGTGGGTGATGAAGCGGCGGAGCGACAGCGGCCCGCGCTTCCAAGCCATCTATCGCGACCCCACCGGACGGAAACGTTCGGCGGGCACCTTCCGCTCGGAACGCGACGCCCGTGCGGCTGCCCGACGCGCAGAGAGCAGTGTCGAATCGGGCGCCTGGTACGACCGCACGGCGGGCAAGGTCACCTTCCGCAACTACGTGGAACAGACCTGGTGGCCGAGCCGGCACCTGGAGGTCAGCACCAAGGCGGGCTACCGCTCGTACCTGGACAAGCACTTCCTGCCCTACTTCGGCGACCTGCCGATGGCGAAGATCCTGCCCTCCACTGTGCAGGGCTGGGTCACCAAAGCCGTAGCTGACGGGTTGTCACCCCGTAGCGTGGTGAAGTACCACGTCATGCTGCACAGCATCTTCAAGCGGGCCGTCCGAGACCGAATCATCTCGTTCAACCCGTGCTCCGAGACCGAGCTGCCCAAGGTTGTCGCCCGCAGGATGCCCACGGTCACCCCGGAGGAGTTCGAGCATCTGCTCTCCGCGGTCCCTGCACGATGGCAACCGCTCGTCCTCACCGCGATCGAGACCGGCCTGCGGTGGGGCGAACTCGTTGCTCTCCGCCCCCGACACCTCGACTTCCTCCGACGAACCCTGACCGTTGAGGAGACCATCGTCGAGGTGTCGAAGAAGACCTCCCCCACCGGCGAACGCATGATCGTCAAGCCCTACCCCAAGGACGACGAACCTCGCACAATCAGAGTCAGCCAAGACCTGCTCGATGTACTCGCCGCCAGGATCAAGCATCTCGGCATCGACCGTGATCACCTACTCTTCCCGTCGACCGAAATGGCCGGCGGCAACCCTGTATCGCGCAATACGTTCCGCACCAGGGTCTGGCTACCCGCGCTGGAGGAAGCGCAACTTGGTCACCACGTCCGAATGCACGATCTCCGCCACGCGCACGCGTCCTGGCTCCTCGCCGGCGGCGCGGACCTCAAGACCGTTATGGAGCGGATGGGCCATAGCCAGATTCAGACGACCCAGAAATACCTGCACACCCTGCCCGACGCCGACGACCGCGCGCTTGAAGCGTTCCGACGCACGCGCGGGCGTCGCGGGACATGAGCCCCTCGCAGCGAGGTGCAAGGTCGCCGCTCCCCGTCCATAGCCGTCCATCGAGGTCCGCTAGTGCTGGCCAGCGCACCACCCGGACGCCCACGGATCGGCGCGCACGCAGACGAACTGCTACTAGAACTGCTACTAGAGCGCCGCACCGAACGCAGGGTTGGGCATGAGCCCGACTCCGCTGCTGCCCAGCGGAGGCCCGGAACAGCGGCATCGGAGGGCGGCCGGATCGGGTCGTTCAGTTCCGCACTAGTTGGCTAGCTCTGGCGACGGATTTACAGAACGCTCCCGAACCCCCGATGACCTGCACGTTTCCCGCCGCGACCCGCGACTTGGACACGTATAGGACACGGCTAGCCCTACACAGCCGGGAACTACCGCGCACAGCCAGACAGCAGGATCACGGACGCCACCAGCCTGACCTAGCGTCAGATCCCGCCAAACGAGCGCCACGCCCCGACAATCCCGCGAACGGGACCGCCTTCTGCGAGGGCACGCAGTTGGCACTCAGCCCGTCATACGCTCATGATCGTCGTCAGCGGATCGATGATGAGCACTCCAGCCACTCGGTCACCGCGACGCTAGGGCTCACGGAACCTCTTCTCGCCGGCTCCGCAGAAGCCACCCCGCCTGTCGGATGGCGTTCTGTGGGTCGCGCGACCCGATGCTTACATCGAAAGTCCGCCGTCGACGGGGAGGACGACACCGGTGATGTATCCCGCCTGCTCGGACGCGAGGAACTGAACCGCGGCGGCCATCTCGGCCGGCTCGGCGAAGCGACCCTGGGGCACGGCCCGGGTCAGCTCCGCCAACTTCTCCGCCGGGATGGCCGTAACCATGTCCGTCGCCGCATTCGGCGAGATGGCGTTGACCGTGATGCCGAAGCGCGCGACCTCCTTCGCGACGGTCTTGGTGAAGCCGATGAGCCCCGCCTTGGCAGCGGCGTAGTTCGCCTGACCGACGTTGCCGTGCAGTCCGGTATAGGAGGTGACGTTGAGGATCCGACCGTATGACCGCGCGCGCATGTGCGGGATCGCGGCCCGGGACAGGTTGAACGACCCGGTCAAGTGCACGGCTAGCACGTCCGCCCATTGCTGATCCGACATCTTCCACACGACGGTGTCACGGGTAATCCCGGCGTTGTTGACGAGGACGTCGAGGGCACCGAACTCGGTGACCACGGCGTCGACGATCCGGATGACGTCCCCAGCGCTGGCAACGTCGCCGGCGAACATGCGCACATTTCTCGCCTGCGCCAGATCTGAGTCGAGGTTGTGGAGGGACAGGTCGACGATCGCCACGGTCGCGCCGGCGTTGACGAACGCGCGTGACAGGGCGGCGCCGATACCCCGGCCGCCCCCGCTGATCAGCACCACGCGGCCGGTGAAGTCGAAGTGAACACTCATGCTGTGCTGCTCCTCGTCCGCTCGCCAGCTGAGTCGTGCCGCCAGTCCGCCAGGATCGTCGCCGGTTCGGTCACCAGCGGCGGGCCCGGAGGGGCTGAAACCTTTGATCGGGAGAACCGCGGTGCCGGCGCGGCTTGCGTCGTGCCGTCGACCTCGACCACGGAACCGCGCGCCCGTACGTGCGGGTGGTGCGCGACCTCCGCAAAGGTCAGCACCGGGGTGACGCAGGCGTCGCGTCCGGCGAACAGGTCGGCCCACTCGTCGCGCGTGCGGGTGGCGAAGGTGGCGGCGAAGCGCTCACGCAGCGTCGGCCACCCCGCCGGGTCGTACTGAGCGGGCAACTGCTCACCGGCGAGATCGAGTCCCTCGACCAGCGCCGCGAAGAACTGCGGCTCGAGGGCACCCACGGCAACGTATTTGCCGTCCTTGCACACGTAGGTGTCGTAGAACGGTGCACCGGTGTCGAGCACATTCGTGCCCGGCCGATCGCTCCACATTCCACCGTCCCGCAGTGCCCAGATGGCTTGGAGCAGGACGCTGCTGCCATCCAGGATCGCGGCGTCGACCACCTGGCCCTGCCCGGACCGTTCCCGCTCCCACAACGCGGACATGACCCCGACCACCAAGAACGCCGAACCGCCCCCGTAGTCGCCGAACATATTCAGGGGCGGGACTGGTCGGCCCCCGTCGACCCGGAACGCGTCCAGCCCTCCGGTGAGCCCGATGTAGTTGATGTCGTGACCGGCGGCTTGGGCGAGGGGTCCGTCCTGCCCCCACCCGGTCATCCGGGCGTAGACGAGCCGGGGGTTCCGGGCCGACATGTCGTTCGGGCCGAGCCCCAGGCGTTCCGCCACTCCGGGGCGGAACCCCTCGATTAGGACGTCCGCGGCGTCGGCGAAGCGGAGGACCGTCTCCCGACCCGCGTCGCTCTTCAGGTCCGCGACCACCAGGCGCTGGCCGCGGAGCACGCCGTCCCACGGCTGCGGGGCGCGGGGGCCGGACGGGTCGCCGCGCTCGATCCGGACCACGTCCGCACCGAGGTCGGCGAGCATCATCGCGGCATGCGGGCCCGGCCCGATTCCGCCCAGTTCGACCACTCGGAGCCCGCTCAGAGGTCCCGTCATTGCTGCTCCTCCAGAATTGCCGGCCACACCCGGCGCAGAAACGCGTCGAAGCACTCTTCCGATAGCTGCGCCGGCAGCCCGCCGACCATCGGATGCAGCATCAGCAGGTCCACCTGACGCGCGAGCTCGATCGCCTCGTCCGGCGTGACCACCCGGTACTGCCCGGCGGCGCGATCGAGGTCCATGGCCGCGTGCCAGGACTTGTAGGTCTGCACCTCGTGATCGATGTACGGCTGCACTGCGGCCGAGGTTCGCTCCGGCCGGTCGGAGACGAAGAGGAACGGGGATTGGCGGGGCGGTCGTGGTCCCGGCGACTTTCCCATGGCGCGGCACGCATCGAGGTAGGCGTCGTAGACGGCCGCGTTGGGGAGGAATCCGTCCGCACAGCGCGCGGCGCGGCGAGCCGCGGCTGGGGACGTCCCGCCGAGCAGGATCGGAGGACCACCGGGCCGGGCGGGCCGGGGAAGCACCTGCACGTGCGCACCTCCGAACTCGAAGGGCTCACCGGTCCACGCCCGTCGCAGCACCTCGATACCGGCCTCGACCAGTTCGCCCCTGCGCGTGAAATCGACGCCGAACATCTCGTACTCACTGGGCCGGTATCCCGCGGCTCCGACAACCTCCAGGCGTCCGGCACTCAGGAGGTCCAGCACCGCGATCTCCTCCGCCAGCGCGACGGGGTGATGCAGCGGCAGCAGCACGGCGTACAACTGGATCCGCACCCTGGTTGTGCGGGCGGCGACCGCCGCGGCGAAGACCCGCGACGCGGGGAGATAGGAATCATCCGATCCGTGGTGCTCCGGCAGGCGGACGAGGTCGAACCCGACGCGGTCCGATCGTTCGATCTGAGTCAACGCGAGCGCGTAGCGATCGACCAGGTCGGCGGCGGTGACAGTGCGCAGGTCGTAATAGAGCCCCGCTCGGGTCACCCGAAGACCACCCGGAGTTCCGCCGGACTGCGGAACACAAGACCGGAGATCTCACTGCGGGCCGGATCGACGTCAGGATCCATCCGCAGGCGGGGCATCCGGTCGAGAACCCGCTCCAAGAAGACACGGGATTCCATCCGCGCCAGCTGGATGCCGAGGCAGACGTGGGGGCCGTTCGCGAAGCTGAGGTGCGCCATGCTCGGGCGACGGATGTCGAGGTCCTCGGCCGTCGGACCCCACCTTTCCTGATCGTGGTTGGCGGCCCCGATGCTGACGGTCACCATCGAACCCGCGGGAATGTCGGTGCCGCCGACCTCAACGTCCCTGGTCGCGGTACGGGCGATGGCGGTGATGGGAGACTCCCAGCGCAGGCCTTCCTCAATCGCCTTCGGGATGAGCGAGCGGTCCGTCCGCAGCGCTTCGAGTTGTTCCGGCCGGCGCAACAGCCCCTGGAGCAAATTGCTGGTGGCCCGGTAGGTCGTGTCGGCGGCCGCCGGCAGCATGTTGCGGAGGAACGCGATGATCTCCTCGTCGTCGAGGCGTTGGCCGTCCTCCTCGGCCGCGATCAGGACGCTGATGATGTCCCCGCCGCCCGGCTCCGCCCGTCGCTGCTGGATGAGTTGAAGGAAGTAGTCGTGCAGCCACCGGGATCCCTGGAGGGCACGGTCCCAGTCGTGTCCCATGTTCACCATCGCGATGGCCTCGCGGTGGAAGGAGTTGAGATCGGCATCGGGAAGGCCGAACATCCCGCCGATCACCTGCATGGGGAGGGGGAAGGTCACCGCCTTGACGATGTCCCCGCCGCCGGCCTCGACAATCGGGTCCAGCAGTCGGTCCACGATCTCGCGGACCAGCTCGCTCTCCCACCGGTGCATGGCGCCCCGGCTGAACGCCTGTTGGATGAGCCCCCGGTAGTGGGTGTGCTCCGGTCGGTCCATGCTGACGATGCTGTGGCCGAGCATCACGCCCATCGACGCCTGATACCCCGCCGAGGAGAAGGTGGCGTCGTCCCGCAACACACCCAGCGCTTCGGGATAGCGGACGACGGTGTAACCGTAGAGCTCGGCGTCGGGTGAGCCGCCTTTGGCCGCTCCGCCGATGACCGCCTCGCGCGCCCGCAGCGCCACGCGGTGAACCGCGGCTTGCTCCCGCATCTGCGCGAAGTGCGGGTAGGGGTTCTGGACCTTTCCGACACCCACCGCCAGGTCGAACGCCGCGAAGGGATCGTCCTCGTCGGTGACCGCAGACGAATCCTGATGCATCCTCATGTCGTTGCTCCCGTCGTTGCGGCAAAGGCGGCTCGTAGCGTGGTCGCCACCTCGTCGATCGCTTCGCGCCCGGCCGGGATCACCCCGGCCAGACCGACGAAGCCGTGGATCATCCCCGGGTAGCGTCGCACCGCCACCTCGACGCCCGCGTCGCGCAGACGCGCCCCGAACTCCTCCGCCTCGGCTCGCAGCGGGTCGTACTCGGCCGTGATCACCGTCGTCGGCGGCAGACCGGTGAGGTCCTGGATCGCCTCCGGTGCGACGTCGGCAGGTGGCGCACCATGACCGGGAGGCAGGTACATCGACCAGGCGAACCGGGCCCGGTCCGCGTTGACGATCGGCGCATCGGGCAACTCCCGCCAGGACGCACTGTTCTGACCGGAGCTGATCACCGGATAGAACAGAAGCTGGGCGCAGAACGTGGGTCCGCCGCCGTCCCGGGCACGGCGGGCGGTCACGAGGGCAAGCGCGCCGCCGGCGCTGTCGCCGCCGATCGCCAGCGCCGCCGCGTCGACGCCGAGGTCGTTCGCGTGATCGACGACCCAGCGGGCGGCGTCGAAGCAGTCGTCAGGGGCCGCGGGGCAAGGGTGCTCGGGTGCCCGCCGGTAGTCGACGGCGATGACGACACAGCGCGCCGCGGCCGCGAGTTGCCGACAGAGGGTGTCGTGGGTTTCCAGGTCGCCGAGGAAGAACCACCCGCCGTGAAGAAAGATCAGGGCGGGCAGGGGCCCAGGTCCTGGACGGTAGACGCGGAGCCCGAGCGGACCGCCCGGGGTCTCGACGCTGTGGTCCCGGACCTCGTCCAGGTGCGGCGGCGCGCCGCCCAGGCGCGCCATCTTCCGGTAGAACGCACGCGAGCCGGCGACGTCTGCGGGTGGTGATTCCTCGGCAATCAGAGCGATCTGCGCGAGCGCTGCCACGACACCGTCGCCGTAGGTGAACGCGGTCATCATCAGTCCATCAACGGGTCGCGGGGCAGGCCGAGAATCCGCTCGGCGATGGTGTTCCGCACGATCTCGGCCGTGCCGCCTCCGATCGTGAGCAGGCGCGTCCACATCAGGGCGTGCGCGATGTCCCCGGCGCACCCGTCCGACAGGGCGGCCTCGGGGCCGGCGAGGGCGAGTCCGAGATCGGCGACGCGTTGGTGGTGCTCGGTGAAGAGCAACTTCGAGACGTTGCCCTCGGAACCGGGGGCAGATCCGGCCACCGCTCGCTCCGCGACGCGGAGGTTGAGTAGGGCAATGCCTTCCTGCTCCGCCAGCAACGCCCCGATGCCGGCGGCGGCCCCGGGCTGGTCGCCGTACCGGCGGTGGAGGTCCAGCAGCGCGACTGGCCCGTCGGTGGTCCTCCCACCGATGTCGGACCGTTCATTGGCCAGGGCCGAGATCACGACCTTCCAGCCCTCGTTCACGGCGCCGAGAACGTCGGCATCCGGGACGAAGACGTCAGTGAGGAACACTTCGGCGAACATGGCGTCACCGGTGGCTTCACGCAGCGGGCGGACATCGACACCGGGAGCGTGCATGTCGATGAGCATGATCGTGATGCCCTTGCGCTTCGGTGCGTCGGGATCCGTCCGGACCGTGGCCAGGCCGCGGTCGGCCACCGTGCCGAAGGTGGTCCACACCTTCTGGCCGTTGAGAATCCAGCCACCCGCGGTCCGCACTGCCCGGGTGCTGGCAGCGGCGACGTCCGAACCCGCGCCCGGCTCGCTGAACAGCTGGCACCACCGGTCCTCGCGCGACAAGCCCCGAGGCAGGAAGCGCTGGATCTGCTCCTCGGTTCCGGCCGCGAGGATGGTCCGGAGCAGCCAACCTCCAATCTCGTAGTCGTGGCGGTCCAGGCCGGCGAGCTCCTGATTGATGACGATCTGCTCGACGGGGCCGGCCCCGCGTCCCCAGGGCTCCGGCCAGGACGGCACGGCGAACCCGCGAGCGACGCAGAGGTCATGCCGCTGTTCGGCCGGCAACTCCTCCACCTCGCGACGGAACGCCCGAACCGTCTCACGGATCTGCTCGGCCTCGGGCGGAAGTTCCACGTCGGTCCGGAGCGTGACGCCGGCAGCCATCGCGTGGGTGACCTCCGCCGCCAGCGTCTCGGCCGGCCCGAACAAGGCGACCAGAGTGGCGGCGCGACGGAGATACAGATGAGCGTCGTGCTCCCAGGTGAAACCGATGCCGCCGTGCAGTTGGATGTTGACCTGTGCGCACCGGACAGCCGCCGGCAGCGCCAGCGTGCTCGCGATCGCCGCCGCAAGTTCGGCGGGCCGGTCGATGCCCTGGAGAGACCGCGCGGCGTTCCAGGCCGCAGCCGTCGCGAGTTCGACATCGACGAGCATGTTCGCGGCGTGGTGCTTCACCGCCTGGTAGGTGCCGACCGGCCGACCGAACTGTTCGCGGATCTTGACGTACTCCGTGGCCATCTGGAGGCAGGCGGTCGCGATACCCGAGGCTTCCGCTGCGGCCAAAGCCCGTCCCAGGGCGACGGCGGCGGCGGCGGCACCCGCCAAACGCGGCAACTCCCCCACGTCGCGGTGCAGGCGGAGCCGGCCGGTCCGCCGTGTCCGGTCGAGACTCGGCGACGGCGTCACGGAGACCGAGTCGCGGTCCGCGACGACGATGTCGCCGTCGACCGGCAGCAAGAAGACCTCGGCGAGTTCGCCACCGAGCACCAGCCAGCTCCCGTCGCGCCCGGGAATCCCCACGGCGCCGACCGTCTTGCCCGTCGCGAGATCCGGCAGGACCGCTGAGCCGCCCGCAGCTGCCAGTACGGCCGACGCCCACACGGTCGGCAGCAGCGAGCCTGGTGCGATCGCCCGGCCGGCTTCCTCGACCACGATCGCCGTTTCCAGCAACGAGTACCCGGCTCCGCCGTTCTCGGCGTCGACGTGCAGCCCGAGCAGGTCGAGACCGGCGAGTTCGGACCAGAACGGCGCCTGCGCGTCGACGTCCGCGTCCAACAGAGCGCGCGCCGCTGCAGCGGCGCCCCGGTCGGCGAGAAGCTTCCGGACGACGCCCGCGAGATCGCGGTGATCGTCGGTGAGAGCGATCGACATGAAATCTCCTGACAGCTACTCAGCGACGCTCGAACGTCACGCCGGCGGCGACGCGATCCCACGTCGCGGCCGTGACGCCCTCGTCGCGGAGCTGGTACTTGGTGATGCGGCCGACGCCGTTCTTCGGCAGCGCGTCACGGAACTCGATGTAGCGCGGAACGGCGAAGTAGGGCAGCCGATCGACGCTCCACAGGCACAGCTCCTCTTCGGTCACCGCTGCGTCGGACTTGCGCACAACGGTCACCTTGACCTCGTCCTCGGACAGCTCGGACTTCACGGCGTGCACGGCGACCTCGGCGACCGCCGGGTGCTGCATGAAGGAGATCTCCAGTTCGACGCTGGAGATGTTTTCGCCGCCGCGGCGCAGATAGTCCTTCTTCCGGTCGACGAAGTACAGCCACCCCTCGTCGTCGAACTTGCCGAGATCGCCGGTGTGGAACCACTGATTACCCATGACGTCGACAGTTGCCTGGGGCCGGCGCCAGTAGCCCTTGAACAAGGTGTTCGGGCGAAGGGCGCGGCATACGATCTCGCCGACCTCGCCCGGCGGTAGTTCCTGGTCCTCGTCGCCGAAGATGCGGACGTCCAGGTCGTCCGCGGGACGCCCGCACGCACCGGGCTTGTTCTCGCTCAGCGACATCACGGTCAGCGGCGCGCATTCGGTGAGGCCGTAGAACGGGTTCCCGACCAGGGCGACGCCGTACCGCTCACGCCAGACGGCTTCGGTCTTCGGGTTGAACGGTGCGCCCGCCACCGCACGGATCTGTCCTTTGCAGCGAGCCATCTCCTCGGTGTCGTCCATCCCGGCGATGAGCGGGATCATGACGCCGAGCAGGTTCACCACGCGCGCGCCCGTGCGTTCGATCTCCCGCCAGAACCCGGACACCGAGAAGCGGGGAGCGATGGAGGCGGCGCCACCGACGAGCGCGCTGCCGATGATCGAGGTCACGGCGTTCATGTGGAACAGCGGCGCCGGGTTCCAGTTGAGCTCGTCCTCCTGGCGTTGGGAGACCCAGTTGGCGGCCGCGGACATCCGGATCGCGTACGCATGGCTGAGTTCGCAGCCCTTGGACGGGCCGGTGGTCCCGCCGGTGTAGATGATGAAGGCCGTGTCGGACGGCAGCACCTCGACGCTCGGGTCCTCGGCACCGTCGAGGCGGTGGGCATCGATCGACTCCACCCGAAGTTTGCCCGGATCGCCCTGGGGGACATCGCCCCGGTGGAGCAGCAGCTCGACGTCGGGAATCTGGTCGACGATGGCGAAGACCCGCTCCGCGTAATCGCTCTCCGTGACGAGGATGCGCGTCGAGCAGTCAGCCACCTGGTGGCGGAGGTATTCACCCTTGAAAGCCGTGTTGATCGGAGCGTAGATCGCGCCCAACTGGTGCACCGCGATCATCAGGAAGGCGGCGTCCGGCCCGTTGTCGAGGAGCGAGGCCACCGTGTCGCCGCGCCCGACTCCCTGCGCTCGAAGGCCGCGCGCGAGCCGCGCGCTTTCGGCGTAGACCTGCGCGTAGGTGTACTGCTCGCCCGAGAAGTCGAGGAACAGCTTGTCCCCGTGCGTGTCGAGTCGCCGTTGCAGCAAGGGAACGATCGCGTCCTCCTCACCGAGCATCCAGCCGCCGATGGGTGCGCTGTTCCAGCCGCCGTCAATATGAGGCACCGCAGTTCCTCTCTCGCGTTCGTGGGTGGGGGAAGTCAGGGCAGGCGATTGCTCAGCACCAGGGTCGCGCCGGATGAGTACATGCCCCCGACGCCGTGGCAGACGCTCACCTCGACGCCTTCGACCTGCGCGGGCGCCGTCCCGCGAAGTTGCCGAACCGACTCCTGGATCGCGAACATCCCGTACATGCCGGTGTGGGTGTAGGACAGGCCGCCCCCGTTGGTGTTCATCGGGAGGGTTCCACCGGGAGCGGTACCTCCTGCCTCGACGAACTTCCCGGCCTCCCCCCGGGCGACGAAGCCAAGGTCTTCGAGCGCGTACAACGGCACGAAGGCGAAGGGGTCGTAGGCCATGAGGTGATCGACATCGGCGGGAGTGATGCCGGCCTCCGCGAACGCCGCCGCCCCCGAGACTCGGAACGCGCGCGAGGTCGTGAGGTCGGCCATCTGCGAGATCATCGGGCTCTCGGTCGACTGACCCGCCCCCACGACGTACACCGGTGGGTGGGGTAGGTCGAGGTCCCGGGCCCGCTCCGCCGTCGTCAGGATCAGCGCCCCACCACCATCGGTGATCACGCACGACTCGGCCTTGTGGACCGGGTAGGCGACGTAGGGCGACGCGAGGATCTCCTCGACGGTGATGGGGTCCCGCAGCCAGGCCCGCGGATTCCGTGTCGCCCACGCCCGCGTGCTGACCGCGACCGACGCCATCTGCTCGGGCGTGAGGCCGTGGTCCTTCATGTAACGGAGCACCCCGAGCGGAAACATGGTGTGCGCGGTGTGCGTCCCGTAAGGACGCTCGAACTGCGCCTCCCACATGTCCTCGTGGAACGGGTAAGGGGTGTTCACGACGTTCGAGCGCCCGGATTCCCCATGCGTGATGAGCACGACGTTGGCCTGACCCGTGGCCAGGGCGGCCGAGGCGTGACCCACCAACGCCATGAACGACGACCCGCCGATGAAGGTCGAGTCGACCCACCGCGGGGTGAGACCGAGATAGCTGCCGAGCGTGATGGGGGCGAAGTACTCGACTCGCGTGCAGGCAAGTCCGTCGATGTCCCGGGGGTCGATGCCGCAGTCCGCAATCGCGTTGATGGCAGCGTCCGCGTGCAATTGCATCGCGGACATGCCCGGGACCTTTCCGATCTCGGTGCTCTCGGCCGCGCCGACGATCGCCACCTTGTTCTTGATGCTCACGCGGCACCCCCCGCCACCGGGCGGAACTGCGGGATTGCGACGCCGCCCCGAACCTCGAAGGTGACCTCCAGTTCCATGTCCAGCACCAGGGCCTCCGGCGTCTGCGGGACATCGAGGATGTTCGACATCAGCCGGGGGCCCTCCTCGAGTTCGACGAGCGCGATCGCATACGGCGTCTCCCAACCCGGCGGGGCGAAGGACTGGTTGATCACATAGGAGTAGAGGCGCCCCCGCCCGCTGACGGCGCGCCACTCGACGTCTCGTGAGAGGCACGTCGGGCAGAAGAACCGCGGCGGGAAGTAGTGACCCTCACACGCGGTGCAGTACTGCAGCCGCAGTTCGCCCTCGGCACACGCGTCCCAGAACGGTTTGGTCTCGGGGGTCGGCTTCGGCACGGCCTTGTGGTCCTTGTGCGGCTGCGCGGTCTCGGCGGGCATCAGGCTCCTTGCTCCTCAGTGGTTACCCGTGGCGCCGCGGCCAGCACCGCCCGGGCCAGCCGGATCACCGGCAGGTCGATCAGTCGGCCGTCGACGAAGGCCACGCCCTCGCCCCGAGTGGTCACCTCGTCGTAGGCAGCGATGGCGCGCACCGCCCAGTCGGTCTCGGCCGGCGTGGGCGTCCACATCTCGTTCGACCAGCGCACCTGGCGCGGATTGAGACACATCTTTCCGGAATAGCCGAGGTCGCGAGCCGCCCCGGCCTCGCGACGGAAGCCGGCCTCGTCGCCGACGTCGAAGAACACCTGATCGAGCGCCGGGATCTCAGCGACGCGAGCGGCCAGCGCCACCCGAGACCTGGCGTAGAGCACCTCGGTGTTGTGCGAGGTCCGCCGACCGCGCATGTCGGCGGCGAAATCCTCGGCGCCGAAATAGACCGCTGCGACCCTCGGTGCGATCGCCTCAACCTGGGACACCCCCTGTGCGCTCTCGATACCGGCCAGGATCGGCAGCTCCGGCAATCCCGCGCGATCCGCGAGCTTGGTCAGCTGATCCAGCGATCCCGGGCCGTCGACCTTGGGCACGACCAGACCGTCGAGGCCCGCCAGCGCCCCGGCGGCGAGGGCGTCGAGGTCCGCTCCGATCCAGGGACTGTCGGGCGCATTCACCCGGACCATCCGGGTCCCGGTCGCCAGGCTCGTGAGCAGGTCGATCAAGGCGGGCAGCGCGGAGCGAGCCCCTGCCTTGGCCGGGGGCGGGACGGTGTCCTCAAGGTCCAGCACCACGACGTCGGCACCGGACCGGCCAACCTTCTCGACGAGGTCGGGACGGGTTGCCGGCACGAAGAGCGTGCTGCGGGTGACCGCGAAGGGTGTCCTGGTCATGGTGCGGTCACCCGGTTCCGCCGGTGCGCTCGCCGGGTGCGGTAGAGCCCCGGCACGGTGGGGCGCAGGAGCTTCGTCATCGCCCAGTAGAGGACGGAGCTTCCGGGCCAGTTCGTGACGAGCTTGCCCGTCTCCGAGTGGTAGTAGTTCTGGCAGCCGGACTCCCAGGTCTTGGCCGGCACGCGCGACTGCAGCCACCGGTTGTACCGATCCTGAACGCCGGACCTGACCTCGATCGCCCCGCGGCGCCGGGCGATCGAGCCGATCGCCGACGCGATGTACCGGGCCTGGCACTCCAGGTTGAAGATGACCGAGTTGCTGGCCGAGTTGGTGTTGGGCCCGTAGAGCATGAACAGGTTTGGGAAGCCGTTCACGCTGATGCCGAGGAAGGCTTCCGCTCCCCCTGCCTTGTCCCAGACCTCCTGAAGACGCACGCCGTCCTCACCGATGATTTCGACGGTGTGCAGGAACTCCGTGGCCTGGAAGCCGGTCGCGAGAACAACGGCGTCCACCTCGTGCTCGGCTCCGTCGTCGGTGACCAGAGCGTGGGGTCGGACGGCTGTCACCGGCAGGGGTACGAGATCGACGTTCGGTCGGTTGAAGGTGTCGTAGTAGATCCGGTCGGCGACCGGGCGCTTGCACCCGAACGGGTAGGCGGGCAGGAGCTTCTCCCGGGTGGCCGGGTCCTTGACGGTCTTGTTCAGCCAGTCCACGGCCATCTGTGTGGCGATGGCGTGCCGCTTGGTCTTCGGGTCCAGGGCGAGGACGCCGCGTTCGTTCAGCCAGTAGAGCTTCCACCGCCGGCGCTGCGCCGCCCAGCGCGACGTCCGGAACTCCTGCAGCTCTTCCTCGGTGAACGGCCGGTCGTCCTTGGGGAGCACCCAGCCCGGCTCACGCTGAAAGACCGTCAGGTGCTTCACCTGCGGGGCGAGCGCGGGCACCACCTGAGCCGCCGACGACCCGGTACCGACCACGGCGACTCGGCAACCGTCCAGACTCAGCTCGCGACGCCAACGCGCGGTGTGCATGACCGGGCCCGTGAACGACTCCAAGCCGGGCCAGTCCGGGTACTTGGGCTCGTTCAACAGCCCGACGGCGGTGACGAGCACATCGGCGCTGAGCTCCTCCCCGGCCTGCGTCGTGACCGTCCACCGAGCTGAGTCCGTCGACCAGACGGCACTCCGGACGCCGGTGTCGAAACGACAGAACCGTCGGAGGTCGAACCGGTCGACGACGTCCTCGATGTAGGCGAGGATCTCGTCACGCGGCGCGCACGTGCGCGACCAGTCCTTCTTCTGCGCGAACGAGTACGAGTACAGGTGTGACATCACGTCGCAGGCGGCGCCCGGGTACCGGGTGTCCAGCCAGGTCCCTCCCGGCCCGGACGACTTCTCCAAGATCGTCAGATCGGTGACGCCGGCCTTGCGCGCGAACACGCCGGCCGCGATGCCGCCCAGGCCGGCACCGATGACGATGACGCTGGGCGCCGTGCGCCCTTTCACCCCGGTCACAGCCACAGTCGGTCCAGGTGGGTGTCGGTGCCGGGGACGGTTGCGACGAACGGCGAGAGCCAGACGGTCCGCGCTTCACCCAGGTCGGCGACCGCCTTCTCGTGCGCGTCGATGAAGGCTGCCAGCCGTAGCTGGTCCTCGAAGAACCAGACGGCGGCCGTTTCGGCCCTGGCGCCCGGCGTCGGACCGGTCCGGAGATCGATGACCTGTGGACTCGCACCGATCACCAGCGCGACTCCCGGCTCGGAGCAGAGACTGCGGGCACATTCTTCGCGGTAGGCCGTGTCGAGGTCCTCGGCCGTGCGCGCCTCACTCTCGACGATCGACACGACCACGGCGGGAAACCGCCGATCGAGGGCGAGCGCGGCGGGGACGCCGTCCACGGCCGCGGATTCCGCCCACGGGGCGGGCAGCCAGCGCATGTCGCGGACCTGTCCGGGAGCGGTCATCCGTCCTTGGACCGCGAGCAGGTTGACGTTGCCCGTGCACCACCGCCAGTAGTCACCGCCGTTGTCGGCCAGCCAGTACAGGGCGAGCATCGTGCCGCGGTCGGGATCG
Organism: Sporichthya brevicatena; assembly: GCF_039525035.1. NCBI lineage: Bacteria > Bacillati > Actinomycetota > Actinomycetes > Sporichthyales > Sporichthyaceae > Sporichthya > Sporichthya brevicatena. The sequence goes on along the minus strand of NZ_BAAAHE010000002.1, from coordinate 36,836 downwards.
TCCCCTTCGGGGACGATGCGCATCATCTTCTCGGTGTCGCGGGCGAGGAACCGGGCGCCGGCGAGCACGCCCGGGCCCAGGACGGCGCCACCGTAGAAGTGGTCCCGCTCGTACCAGCGGTTGAACGCGATCTCCGCGCCCCGGTCGGGGTCGGTCAAGGTCATGAGCGCACTGCCGAGCCTGACCTCGTACCTGCTCATTGCGTCACCGCCATGGATTCCGTCGCGTACATGTCCTCGACCAGGTGGGCGCAGCGAGCGGCCACGACCTGGCGACGCAGCTTCAGCGTGGGGGTGAGTTCGCCGGACTCGACGGTCCACGGGCGGTCCACCGTCCGCCAGGTCTTGATCTGCTGCACCCGGGCGAGTCGTTCGTTGGCCGCCGCAACCGCTGCGGCCAGATCCTCCTCGGACGCACCGGCGGAGGGGACGATCAACGCGGTGACGTAGCGCCGCCCGTCGCCGCACGCCATCGCCTGGGCGACGGCCGGATGCTGCTGGAGCAGATTCTCCACCAACAACGGCGCCACGTTCTCCCCGCCGGCGGTCACCAAGAGGTCCTTCTTGCGGCCGACGATCCGCAGGTACCCGTCCTCGACGGCCGCGAGATCGCCCGTGTGTGCCCACCCGTCGCTGTCGAGGAACTCTGCGGTGGCGTCCGGGTCGCCCAGATAGCCGGAAGTCACGAGCGGCCCGCGGACCAGCAGCTCGCCGTCGCCTGCGATCCGTGCCTCACAACCGGCGACCAGCCGCCCCACGGTCCCCGGCCGATGTGCCGCGGGCCGATTGGCCGTGATGCCTCCGGTGGTTTCCGTCATGCCGTACACCGAGGCGACGGGTAGGCCGAGTCGCTCGAAGAACTCCCCGACCGCGGGCGACGCCGGAGCGGCGGTACTGGCGATGCAGACCGCGCGGTCGAGTCCGGTGACCGCGAGCATCCGCTCGGGCGATGCCGCGCCGATGCACTCCGCCCGAGCGATCACCTTTTCCCAGATCCGCGGCACCGCGGTCAGGCTATGAGGTCGCACGCGCGCGAGGAGCTCGGGGAACTCCTCGAGGGAACCGCAGAAGTGCACGTGCCCGCCGAGCAGGAACGGGACGTACAACCCGTTGACCCGTTCGGACACGTGGGCGTACGGCAGGTAGGAGATCGAGACCGGATTCGGCCCGACGCCGGTGCTGCGCCGCCAGGCCTCCGCCTTGTAGAGCACATTGCGGTGGCTGAGCACGACACCCTTCGGTCGGCCCGTGGTCCCGGAGGTGTAGACCAGCGCGACCGGGTCCTCGGCCGCGAGAGCGTTGCGGCGCCGGTCGACCACACCCGGGTCGGAGGCCAGGAGTTCGCGTCCCATGGCTCGCAGCTCGTCGTAGGTCGGGTGGCCGCCGGCGGTGACCGGGTCAACGACGACCGTCCGGCGTGGCCGGGCACCGGCCCACCGCGTCAGCTGGTCCTGTCCGTGCAGCAACGCGATGTCCGTGTCGGAATGCTGAGCCAACCAGGCAACCTGCTCGGGCGAGGAAGTGGCGTACACGGTGAACGGAAGGCCGCCGGCATGCACGACCGCCTGGTCGAGCAGCACGTGCTCGCCGCAGTTGGGCGCCATCAATGCCACCGTTCGACCGGCCGGCAGGCCCAGCGCGATCAGACCGGCGGCCAGGTCGGTGATCTCCGAGCGGACCTCCGCCCAGGTGCGTGTGACCTCCAGGCCGTCGTGTCCGGTCCAGGTCAGCGCCGGACGGTCGCTCCACCGCGCAGCGGTACGCGCGAGGACGTCCGTCAGGGTGCAATCGCGGATCTCGGCGACGATCGCCGCCGCTTCGACCGGGTCCTCGACCGGCAGGACATGGCGGTCGGTCATGGCGAGCCCGCGACGGTGATTGCGCGCTCGGGGCAGCCGCGGGCAGCCTGCTCCAGGGACTCCTCGTCGGCGTCGGCTGCTTCGGGCAGGACGATCGCCTTGCCCTCCGTCTCGTCGTAGTCGAACGCGTCGGGCGCCGCCGCGAGGCACAGCGCGTGCCCGGCGCACTTCGACAGATCCACCGTGACCCGTGGACTCATGAACGCCTACCGGCCGCGGAATCCTTGGTACCGGCGGCGGCCCGCGGATCCCCTGGGGCGAAGTCGATCGGAATGTCGCGGACGGCGCAGCCGAACACCTCGGTGTTGAGGACTCGACCGATCTCCTCCACGGCGAAGTGGCTGCTTCCATCCTTCGGGAAGATGATCGGCTCCATCTGCCACCCCGAGACGCGGGCGAACCCGCCCCCCAGGGTCCGGAACAGCAGACCGGTCACATGGGCCGAGTCGTCGGAGAGCAGCCACGCGACGAGGGGCGAGGCGTTCGAAGGGTCGAACGGCGATTCCTCCCCGGTGTAGGAGTCGGCCTCGCGGATCTCGAATCCGGGAATCAGGTAGCGAGCCATGCGCGTGTACGCCCGCGGCGCCACCGCGTTCATCCGTACTCCGTACGCACCGGTCTCCCGCCCGGCACACATCGTGAGCTGCTGGATGCCCGCCTTCATGGCGGCATAGGCCGAGTCGCTCGGGGTCGAGAAGAAGGCCGAGTCGGAGGCCGTGTTCACCACCGAAGCACGCACCCGCTCCCCCGCATCCGCGCGCCCGCGCCAGTGTTTACAGGCATGGACCGTGCAACCGAAAGTGCCCTTCAGATGAACGCCCATCAAGGCGTCGAAGTCGGCCTCGGTCAGGTCGGCGATGTCCGACGGACGCGCGATACCCGCGTTGTTCACCAGCCCGTCGAGACGACCGAAGTGCTCCACCGCGTGAGCGACCGCGTTCGCGGCACCGTCCCAGGTCGAGATGTCCTCGACGTCGGCCACGGCCTCGCCGCCACGGCTTGCGATGAGGTCCACGACCTCCTGAGCGGGTCCCTTGTCCGCGCCCTCTCCGGTCAGGCTCGTTCCGAGATCGTTGACGATCACCTTCGCGCCGTGGGCGGCCAGGGTCAGAGCATGCCCACGCCCGATCCCGCGGCCCGCCCCGGTGATCAAGACAACCTTTCCCTCGAGCATGCCCATCAGCTCACTCCCTTCCGGTCGGCGCTCAGACGCTGAACTGCGGCGATCGCCCCCGCCGCCTCGGCGAAGGTCCGGTGCACGGGAACGCCTGCCGCGCGAAAGGCCGAGCGGACCTGATCGGCATCGGCCGCCGGGGCGCAGTCGAGGTTGCGGACCACCACACTGAGCCGCCCCGATCGCGCGAGCGGCGTCAGCGCCGCGGCGACCTGCAGGAGATGCGTCGATCCGGGAAGGTCGTCGCGATAGTTCCCGAGGGCGTAGTACGGGGCCACGTCGACGTGCAGCAACACGTCGGAGAACGATTGGGCACCGAGTGCCGCGCGCACGACGTCGGCAAGAAGCTCCGGCGCGGTGCCCTGGAAGATGGGGACGTCGACCGGGTTGGCGAAACTGACACCGCTGGTCAGGCCGAGCGTGCCGAGCGCTTCGGCGGCCTCGACGCACGGGGGGACCGGGAGGCCGGCCGCGTCGCAGGCGTCGACCGCCATGACCGAGGCGCCGCCGCCGTTACCGACGATCAGGGTCGACGGTTCGGCAGAGATGTCGATGGCCTGATGCGCCACGACCTGTCCGAGGACCGCGAGGAAGCTCTCGATGGTCTCGACGATCACGGCACCCGTCGAGGTCTCGACGGCAGCCCAGGCGCGCCGGCCCCCGGTAAGTGCTCCCGTGTGGGACGCGGCGGCTCGGGCGCCGGCGTCGGTCAGGCCGGGCGCCAGGACCACGACCGGTTTGCGGCCACGCGCGCGACGGAGCGTATCGACCAGCTGCCGGTCGGCGCCGCCTTCGACATACAGGGCGATGACGTCCGTGTCGGGGTCGTCAAGGAAGTAGGACGCAACCTCGCCCACCGTGACGTCGATGCCATTACCGGTCGACACGGCCTTGCCGAAGTGCACGCCGGCGGCCGGTCCCATCTGAAGCACGGATGTGGAGACGCCGCCGCTCTGGAACGCGCCGCCGATCCGCCCGGACTCGCGCGGAAGGCCGCCACCCCACGTCTGTCCGGAGCCGGCGGAGAATACGCCGAGACTGTTCGGGCCGATCAACCGGACGGCGGAGTCCCGCACGGCGTCGAGGAGATCGTCCTGCAGGCGCGCTCCCTCGCCCCCGGTCTCTCCAAAACCGGAACTGAGAACGTGCACGAACCGCGCGCGGCCCTTCGCGGCGCGCACGATCTCGGGACAAGCAGCGGCGGGGACCATGAGGGCGAGATAGTCGACCGGTTCCGGAATCTGCGCCACCGACGCGTACGCCGGCACTCCCTCGATCTCCGCGGCGGTGGGGTGGATCGCGTAGAGGGATCTGGTCCACCCGCGGGCCCGGTAATTGCGCAGGGTGCGATTGGCCACGGTGGTCTTGGACGTGGACGCACCCACGATGGCGACCGATCGCGGAGCGAACAGCCCCTCCAGGCCGAACGGCTTGATCGGTTCCTCGGCCGCCTCGGTCTCGGCGTGAAGGATCAGCCTCGCATCGGCAGCGAACGCGCCCCGGTCGCTGACCAGCACCGGGTTGCACTCGAGCTCGGCCAGGGCCGGGCCGAGTCGGGCAGCGACGCCGTCGGGGCCGGCGAGGGCGTACAGCAAGTCGATGAGCGCGTCGACGTCAACGGGGGCCTGGCCCCGGTGGCCACGCAGCAGCGCAGATCCACGGAACGACGCCACCATCGCGGCGGCATCCTCGCGGGTGATCGGGCAGAGCCGGGTGACGACCTCGTCGAGGACCTCGACGGCGGTGCCACCGAGCCCGAGCGCGACGACCTGCCCGAACGCCGCCGCGTCGACGATGCCTACCAGGACCTCGACGCCCGCCGGGACGAGCTGCTCCAGCAGGAACCCGTCCGGTTCGAGTGCGTGCTGCGACAGACGCTGACGCATCCGGAGAACGGCCGCGTCGATCGTGTCCGCGTCCACGCCGACGTCAACTGCCCCGAGTTCGGTCTTGTGGACGACCCCCGCACCCCACGCCTTGAGAACGGCCGGCTCGCCGACCTCAGGCAGGCCGGCACGGAACGCGTCGGGCGCAGCGGTCGCGGGCAGAGTGAGTCGCCGCGGGACCGCGACGCCCGATTCCTCGAGCACATCCTTCACGACGGACTCCGGAACCAACCACCGCTCGGAGTCCGGCAAAGGCGCGGCGGCCGCCCGGAGGCGGGCGATGGACGTAGGCATCGTCAGATCGACCACGGCAGCCGAACCTCGAACGTCGCAACGCCGATGCCGACCTCGTTCTGGGATCGCAGGGAGACGTCGACCGTGACCCGGGCAGCACCCGCCACCAGCGGATCGTCACTCACGGCCTTGACCGTTCCGCGCAGGTACGTCGCGTCGCCCGCCAGCGCGGGGGCCTGGTTACGGAACTTGCTGTGCGTGATGGCACCGAGCTCTCCGGCCCAGTTCCCGATGTAGTCCATCGTCCAGGCGGAGATGGCGTAGCCGTAGCCGAACTCGCGCGGCATCCCGATGGCGCGGGCCTTCTCCAGGTCCACGTGGGTGGACGCCGGTCCGTAGTACAGCCCGTCGGCCCGGCCCGGGTCGATCGCCGCGACCGCGGGATCGACCACCATGTCCGGCGACGACGTCGCGGTGGGGTAGCCCAGGGGCAGCGCGATGTCGTCGGTGAGCACGCCCCAGACGTTGTCCGGGCGGGCCCGCCACTGCGTCGTGAATGATGCGACGCTGTGCGGGCCGATCACGCCCAGCGGCAGCTCATCGCCCACACTCACGCCCTTGCCACAGCGTTGCACGTGGTCGGCGAACGTGCGGTAGTACGCGAGCTTCTCCTCGCCGACCTTCGCACGGTCCGCCACAACATCCGGGCTGCCGGCTCCGCCGGCGGCGCGGGCCGCCTCAGCGATCTTCCGGGCATTCGCGGGGAGGAATCGCAGCATGGTGTTCCGCTGCTTGGCGACGATCTCGCCGCGGTCGTTGATGTAGGTGGTATCGCCGCGCTGAAACACCGACGGCCCCGCGAAGCCCGTTGTCGTCACGCGGTAGTCGAAATGCATCCGATCGCAGCGGACGCGGTCACCGGGATACAACCGGGGACCGTAGAACCACCATTCGTCGGCCACCTCGGACAGGTGCGCCCCGGGAATCTCGCCGAACGCGGCCGAGAATCCACCCTGGCCCCGGCACCACCACATCGTGAACGACTGCGGGGCCACAAGTCGGCCGAAGGTGCTCTCCGCCGCGAACGCCTCGTCGAAGTGGAGCCGGTTCGGGTTCTCCATCGCCTGAACCCACCGCCGGATGTCCATCGCGGTCATGGGTTCCTTGAGACGCGGGCCGCCGATCGGCTGCCCCACCCATCGGTCGAGGTCGGAGGTGTCGAGCGGCTCGAACTCGATCTCGCCGGCGGTCATGAAGCACTCCCCGGGAAGGTGGCGATCGTCTGCTCCTCGAGCAGGGCTCTCGCCCAGGCGTGGTCGTCCCGCGCGGCGATGTCCGCGGCGAAGTCCAGGTCGATGCCATAGATCCGGCTCGCGTTGCCCGCGAGGATCTTCGCCTTTACTTCGTCGGTCAGGCGCTCGTAGCCGAACTCCGCGCACATGTCGTCCGGGATCTGGAAGCAGCGGAAGGCGTCGATGAGCGGTTGCGCCGAGCCGTACCAGATGCTGTCCGTCCCCCAGATCACATTGTCCGCGCCGAAGTGGGCGATCAGCTTGCCGAGCAGGTGCGCGGCCTCGCGGGGCCGGCGCAGCAGCGAGAACCAGGTCGTGCCGAGTTCGGCGTAGATGTTGCCGCCGCGGCCGATCCCGTTCTCCAGCGCCGTGGTGATGAGCCGGTTCGCACCGAGGTGGGCCGTCGCTTCCGTGTACGGCCCCTCCGCCGGCGAATCGTCGATCGGCGGGCCGAACTCGAACCCAGAGTGGTAGATGACGAAGTTCATGTCGGGGAACGCCGCGGCAGCCGGACCGATGTCACGGGGAGAGCCGTTGTCGGCCAACGCCGAGATGCCCTTGTGGGCGCAGACCAGCTTGACCCCGAGATCGTGCGCCCGCTGCAGGAAGGGGAGACCGTACTGCTCATCGTCGAGCATCCAGCCACCGGCCCAACCCTCGGCGGTCATGCGCCCCGGGGTGTAGACCTTCCAGCCCACAGGGTCGTACTCCTTGGCCCACCACTCCATCGCCTCGATCTCGGCGGCGACATCGGCGTGCACGACGACGTGGTTGAGCAGCCGACCCGGGCCCGCGAACTCCTCGACCAGCGCCTTGGTCGCGAAGATCTCGTCGTTGAACAGCGCCCGATCCTGGGGCGTGAGCCCAGGCCCGCTGGTCAGGACGGCTACCGCGTTCTCACACTCGACGAACACGTTGCGGATGTAGTCGGCCGCGGTGAAGGCGACGATGTCGTCGAGTTCGGTCCACCACCCCGGCATCAGCGCCGAGTACATGCGGTGCAGCGCACCGGTCTTCCACGCGTCCGTGGACGCGTGCGGGGCCAGGTAGTGCGTCTGGACGTCGATGACAGGAAACGGCTTGGCGAAGGCGGCCATCGCCGCCTCGTGTTCGTCCACCGCTTCAGCCGGAACATCGAAGAAGGACGTGCCCGCCGAGCGGTTGAGCTCCAGGAGTCCGGCCGCGGTTGCGGTGCGACCCTGGGCATACAACGGTCCCGGCACGTGGTGCCGCTCCGCGGCGAGGGTCAGGCGCTCGATGGTCGCGGCGACGACCTGCCGGTCCCTGGGCGTGAAGGGCTGCGGGGCGTACTCGTCGGTTCCGAGTCGACGCAGGAAGTTGGGCGGGCGCACCTCGATGGTCATGCGCGCTCCCATTCGACATGCAGGCTCAGGAGTCCGGCCGGGATGCTCTGGGGAATGACGTAGGGCTTGGCCGCGGGAGCCGGGGCGGCGAGTCGCAGCCCGGGCAGACGCTCCGTCAGGACGCGGACGGCCGTGGTCGCCCCGAGGCGTCCGAGCGACGCACCGACGCACGTGTGGGGCCCGTGGCCGAAGGCCAGGGTCTTGGCCCGCAGGTGACGCAGGTCGCGGTCGAGGCGGTAGGAGTCGGGGTCCTCGAAGACCTCGGGGTCACGATTCGCTGCACCGATCATGCACTGGGCCTTGCTCTTGATCGGGATGTCCACTCCGGCGAGGTTCTGCTCGGCCAGGTTGGCCCGGAACACGCTGGCGACGGGGGCGTCGAACCGAAGCGTCTCCTCGATCGCCACCTCCACCAAAGCGGGGTCGGCGAGCACGGACTCCCACCGCGACCGGTCCTCGAGCAACCGATTGAGCGTGTTGAGGATCAGATACTTGGTGGTGTCACTTCCCCCCGAGAGCAGGAGAAGGGTCAGCGGGAGGATTTCCTCGTCGCGGTAGGGCCGACCCTCCGGGTGCTGGGCGGTGACGAAGATGCCCATGGCATCGGTCGGCGCCTCCTCGGGCTCGCACTCGAGCTCCTTGCGCCGCGCCGCCATCCGCTCGACGAAGTAGCCGAACGCCTTCAGCCGAGCCTGCTCCTCGGCCTGCAGGTCGTTGACCTCCAGGGCGGAGAGCCAGGCCTCCATCCATTGCTTGAACTCCTCGATCCGCTCGCGCTCCACGCCGAGCAATCGGCACATCAGGTTCATCGGAAGGATTGAGGCGTACACAGCGGAGAGTTCGGCACGGCCGGACGAGGCGAAATCATCGATGAGGCGATGGCAGGTCGCCTCGGCCTCCTCCTGCAGGGTCTTGATGTGTTTCGCGTTGAAGATCGGAACGACGAGTCGCCGCAGCATCGCCGACTCCGGCGGGTCGCCGCGCAGACCGGCTTGGTCCACGAAGCGGGGGAAGTTTCCGAACTTGCTCGACCACACCGCGGGGTCGCGCAGCACGCCGTGCACCTCAGCGTGCCGACTCACCATGTAGATGGGGTGATCGAAGCCCTCCAGGACCTGCACCGGGCAGGAACGGAGCTGCGCGTGATAGCGGTTCGGGTCGTCGACCGGATCGCCGAACCGGGGCGTCGTCGGGGAGGTCACGGCCGCATCACCACACCAGCGGGAGCGTCTCGAGGCCGACGGCCTGGCCGACCTTCTCACGCACCAACGCGACGTCGGAGATCTTGTAGTCCGGGATCCGCCGGTGCCACTCCTCCAGTGCGACGGCAAGCTCGACGCGGGCCAGGTGCGATCCGATGCAGCGGTGCGGTCCCGCTCCGAAGGTCGCGTGCCGGACGTCGTCCCGATCGAAGTCGATCTTGGCGGCGTCGGGGTAGCGCTCGGGGTCGCGACCGGCCGCCATCGTCGGCAGCATGACGACCTCGCCGGCCCGGACCGGGCAGCCGCCGATCTCGTGGTCGGTGGTCACTTCCCGACCGACCTTGATGATCGGGAAGGCCCGCAGCATCTCCTCCATGGCTGCCGGGATCACCGTGGGATCGGAGCTGATGCGCTGACGGTCCACCGGATTGGTCGCCAGGTGGAAAAAGAAGTAGGAGAGCATGCTCTTCACGGTGTCCAGGCCGGCCATGTAGATGCTGAGGCAGCACATGAGCAGGTCCTGGTCGTTCGGCGGTTCACCGTCGACGAGCCAGTGGGCGGACTGGCTGAGGAGGTCGTCGCCGCCACTCTCGGGATTGGCGCGGCGATTCGTGACGACCTGCCACAGGTACTCGATCACATCGAGCACCGCGGTGATCTGCTCGGACCCGGTGGGGTCCTCGGGCGACGCACCCGTCATTGCTCGCGCGTTCCACGCGAGGAACTTCTCGAGCTCGTCGGCCGGCAACCCCATGAACTCCAGGAAGATGATCGTCGGGAGCCGACTCGCGAAGGCCTCCACGAAGTCACACTCGCCGCGCTCCGCCACGGCGTCGATCAACTCGTTGGCGACGGCGCGGACCCGTGGGCGCAACTCCTCGGCCCGCTTCGGTGTGAAGTAGGAGCCGAGCGCCCGACGCCACTTCGTGTGCTCGGGCGGGTCGAGCATGATCGGGATCATCTGGAACGGGATGGGAGGGCCCGGCTGCAGGCGGCGGCTCGAGTACAGCTCCGGTCGCTGGAACGCGGTCACGATGTCGTCGTGACGCGTAAGGATGTAGTAGCCATCGCCCTCGGTCGCCCGGAGCACGGGGCCCAGCACCTGCTGGTTCCCGATCTCGGAGTAGGCGTCGAACGCGGCGTTTGCGGTGCCGCGCTCCATCGGCGCGTCCCAGAGCGGGCACCCATCGTGCGCCGTCGTCGTCATCGTGACTCCTGTTCCCCTCGCCTGGTCATAAGATAGTGCTACTTCCTAGCTCCCACAAGCGCCACGAGGGAATGCGGTCCAGCACGGCGGCGACCTCGTCGAACAGGGACGCCGGTATCGAATGCCGCTCGACACCCCGGATCACATCGAGGTTCGCCGCGACCGACTCAGCGGACACCCGCTCGGGGTCGTCGGGCAACCAGCCGTCGGCCACCGCCACGAACACCCGCGCGTAGCGACAGCAGCACATTCGTCCTGATCCCGAACTCCGCCCCCTCGAACGCGAGCGCCTTGGTCATGCCGTACAGACCGGCTTTCACCGTCGCGTAGTTGGCCATCCCCTGGTGCGAGAACAACCCGGAGGACGAGCTCGTCAGGATCACGCGGCCGTAACCCGCCGCCCGCATCACCCGCCATGCGGGTTGCGTCACCAAGAAGGCGCCCCGCAGATGGACGCCCATCAGGTCGTCCCACTGCCCGACCGACAGGTCTTCGAAGCGCCCCGGTGAGATCCGCCCCGCGTTGTTGACCACGATCTCCAGCGAGCCGAACTCGTCGAGCGCGGCCTCGCTCAGTCGCCGGCCCGTCTCCGGTTCCGCCACGTCCCCTTCAACCGCGACCGCCCGCCACCCGGCGGCACGGATTTCCTCGGCCACGACTCGGCACCGGTCCGTCAGCGAGTTCACCACGATTGCGGCTCCGCGTTCGGCAAGGCGCAGCGCATAGGCCCGCCCGAGACCGCGTCCGGCCCCGGTGACGACGGCGGTGTGGCCGGCCAGATCGAGGTCAGTAGGCATCGGACGCCGGGAGCAGCCGCCGGGGCGTCAGGCGCAGCATCTGATCGATCTGAGTATCCGTCACTCCACGCTCCTGCAGGCCCGGGAGCACGGCGGCCGGAATGTGCGCATAGTTCCAGTCCGGCAGGACTTCGCGAATGTCCGGTGGCACCCAGTCGCTGTGGCAGTGGGCGTCGTGCGAGAGCACGATGCGGTCCGCGTAACCGCGAGCGCACAGTGACGCGATCGCATCGAGCCGCTCGCCGAGGGTGGGCATCCCCGCCCGGTACAGCCCGAACCGGTCACATCCGATCGTCGAGCCGGCATCCATCAGTCGCATCAGGTAGTCGAGATCCGTGCTGTCCCCGGAATGCCCGATGACGACCCGAGCGAGATCGACGCCTTCCTCGGTGAAGACCTGCTGCTGGACCAGTCCGCTCCGGCTCGACGCATCCGTATGCGTCGAGATCAGCACACCCGTCTCCCGGTGCGCGTGGGCGGTGGCCCTCAGCACCCGCTCGACGCCCGGCGTCAGTCCCGGCTTGTCGATACAGCACTTGAGCACACCTGCCCGCACGCCGGTGTCGCCGATGCCGACCGTGATGTCACGGACGAACATCTCCGTGAGGACGTCACGCTGCCCCGGCTCCGGCGGCCGGGCCGCGACGAACCGGGGCAGATCGTCGAGGGTGTAGAGCCCGGTGGCGACGACGATGCGGACGGCGACGCGTTCGGCCACCCAGGCGATGTCCGGGATCGACCGGTCGCAGCCGAGCACGGTGAGGTCGAGCATGGTGTCGATACCGAGACCGGAGAGCTCGGTCAATCGCTCGACTGCCGCTTCCCGGACCGCATCCCGATCGGTCCAGGTCAGGTCGGGGTAGTCGCGTGCGATCTCCGCCGTGTGCACGAAAACATGCTCGTGCATGAGGACCCGCCCCAGCTCCGAGAGTGGGACCGGCCCGGTGACGGTCGGGACCAGCACCGGGCCGTCACCGGGCACGGATCTGCCGGAGCGCCTCGTCGATCGCCTCGATCCGCCGCTCCAGCAAGGGCCGGCGCGGGTCGTCGGCGGCCATCCCGGCGAGCTGATCGCGGGACTCCGCACCCTCGGCGACGAGACGCTCGTCGGCCTCGCTGTTGGTCAGCAGATCCTGCTCGTGCCAGTCGCTGCGGGGGTCGTCGTCAGGCACGGCGGGCTCTCAGCCCGAGAAGTTGTAGAGCCGACGGGTGTTCAGTTCGACGATCGCGTGGACCTCGTCGTCCGGGACGTCGGCGAACACCTCTTCGGCCCGCTGCCGGCTCTTCGGCCACCAGGAGTCCGAGTGCGGGTAGTCGCACTCCCACGTGATGTTCTCGATGCCGATGTCGTGCCGGTTCTTCACCCCGGTCGCGTCGTCGATGAAGCACCCGTGGAAATGCTTGTGGAACAGCTCCGACGGCCGGACGTCCTTGTTGATGTTCTGGTAGTGCCGGTGCTTCTCCCAGGTGCCGTCGACCCGCTCCAGCAGATACGGGATCCAACCGACGCCACCTTCCGACAGTCCCACCTTGAGGTTCGGGAACTTGTGGAACACCGGCGAGAACAGGTATTCGCTGGTCGCGTGCATGGAGTTGGTCGCCATCACCGAGATCATCACGGCGAGAGGCGCGTCCTTGGCCACGATCGGCGGGAGCCCGCCGCTGCCGAAGTGCACGCAGATAGGCATCCCGGTCTCCTCGGCGGCGCCGAAGACGGGGTCCCAGTGTCCCGAGTAGATCGAGGGCAGCCCGAGGGCGGCGGTGCTGTCCGGGAACGTGATCGCCTTCGCGCCCTTGGCCGCGCAGCGCCGGATCTCGGCCGCCGCCAACTCGGGGTCGAACAAGGGGATCATGACGACGGGGATGAACCGGTCGGGGGCGGCGGCGCACCATTCGTCCAGGACGAAGTCGTTGTAGGCCTGGACGCACAGCAGCGCCAGTTCCTTGTCCTGGGCCTCGAGGAACACCGTTCCGGCGAAGCGCGGGAACGAGGGGAAGCACGCCATGGCGTGCACGCCGTCGATGTCCATGTCCGCCACCCGCGCCTTGGGGTCCCAGCAGCCCTGGATCATCTCGTCGTACCGGTACGGCTCCAGGCCGTACTCCTCGAGCCGCTTGCCCGCGACCGCATTGAGGCCGATGTAGGGGTAGGGCCGGTCCTCGTAGAACCAGCACTGCGTCGGAGCCTTACCCTCCCGCGGCAGCTCTCGGATCTTCGGGCCGATGTCCCGGTACTTCGCCGGGAGACGGTCCTGCCAGACGTTCGGGTGCTCGATCAGGTGATCGTCGACGGACAGCAACTTCATGTGCGGCTGCAGCGGCATCTGGGCCTCCGAGGAGAGTGGGCGGGCTGGGGGGTCGACCAGTTGCACCCCTGAGGATAGTGCTACTACCTTACGAGGAGTCAAGGAATTCCAGGCCCGCGTGCACAACCGCGTGCTCACAACCGAAGGGCGGCTCGGCCATGGCGGAGATCTCGTTTCAGGACCGGGTAGCGGTCGTCACCGGCGCAGGACGAGGTCTCGGGAAGGCGTACGCCACCGAACTTGCCCGCCGTGGCGCCAAGGTCGTCGTCAACGACGCCGGGGCCGAGCAGGACGGCAGGGGGGGCTCGGCCAGCGTCGCCGAACTCGTGGCCAAGGAGATCGTGGCCGCCGGTGGCGAGGCGGTCGCGCACAGCGAGCCGATCGGAACTCCGGCCGCCGGCGCCGGGGTGGTCGAGCTGGCGCTGGAGCACTTCGGCAAGGTCGACATCGTGATCAACAACGCCGGCGTGCTCCGCGACAAGAGCCTCGCGAAGATGCCGGCCGAGGACTTCGATCTGGTGCTCGACGTCCATCTGGCCGGTTCCTTCCATGTGGCTCAGCGCGCCTTCGCCGCCATGAAGGAACAGGGATACGGACGGATGCTGTTCACGGCGTCCGGGGCCGGCCTGTTCGGCAACTTCGGCCAGGCGAACTACTCCGCGGCCAAGATGGGCCTGGTCGGGCTGTCTAGCGTCGTCGCCATCGAAGGTGCCCGCCACGGCATCACCTCGAACGTGATCGCACCGTTGGCGCGGACCCGGCTGACCGAGGACATGCCGGAGAGCATGGGCCCGTACGCGCCGGAGCAGATCGCACCGCTCTCGCTCTACCTGGTTTCCGAGGAGTGCACGGCGACCCACGAGGTCTACACCGCTGGGAACGGGTGGTTCGCCCAGGTCTTCGTCGGCGTCGCACCCGGTTGGTCGCCGGGCCTGGGCAGCTACCCGAGCGTCGAGGAGGTCCGGGACAACATGGCCGCGATCCGCAACCAGGACGGGTACCAGGTCCTGACCGACGCCGCTGCGATCCTGCCGCTCATCGAGCGCGCCGGGGGCCGGGACTAGGTGGTGCTGCCGCTGCTCGCGGGGATCCGCGTCGTCGACCTGACCAAGCTGTACTCGCTCACGACCAGCCGCCTGGCCGACCTCGGTGCCGACGTCATCAAGGTCGAGGCGCCCCCGGCCGGCGACTACCTCCGCGGCCTGCCCCCGTTCGTCGGCAACGCCGGTTCGATGGCCTACCTCACCTTGAACCGGAACAAGCGCAGCATCGGCCTGGATCTGCGCACCGACGCCGGGCGGGAGGTGCTGCACAAGCTGGTCGCCACCGCTGATGTCGTGGTGGAGAACTCTCCCCCGAACGCACAGGTGAAGCTCGGCCTCGACTATCCGACGCTACGTCAGATCAAGCCGGACCTGGTGTACTGCTCGGTGACCGCATACGGGCAGGACGGGCCCTACGCGCCCCTGCCCTCGCACAGTATGAATGTCGACGCCGCGGCGGGCGAGATCCGCATCATGCGGGGCCCGACCGGAAGACCCGAGATCACGGCGTACTCGACCGTGGGACACAGCATGGAACTCGGTGGCCTGGAGGCGGCCACCGCGATCACAGCGGCCCTCGTCCAGCGCGGCCGTACCGGACAGGGGCAGTATCTGGACGTCGCCGGCTGGGACGCCGGCCTCGCCTCGAACCAGCGCTTTCTCGCCGCCTTGAATCTGGGCAGCGCCGACGCCGCGATCGGCGCTTCCACGACCGGCGGCATGGGCGCCCGCTCGAATGTCTACGGCACCCGCGACGACCAGGTGCTTCTGATCTTCCCGGTCGAGAAGCACCTCTGGCAGCGGTTCTGCGCCGTGGTCGAGCGCCCGGAGTGGGCCGAACGCGGTACCTGGTCGCAGACGATGGACTTCGGCGACACGGACGCCGAGGCCGACGAGGCGCTGCGCGCCGACATCGAGACCGTAATGCGTACCCGGACCCTGGCCGAGTGGATGGAGGCCTTTCTCGCGGCCGGGGTGCCGGCGGCCCCGGTCAGCGACCCCGACCAGCTTCCGACCCATCCGCACGTCCACGCCCGCCACATGGTCGTCACAGCGGGAGACGTGCACTACGTGCGGCCCCCGGTACGCCTGCCGGAGTCCGAGTTCGCGATCACGATCGCGCCCCCGGCCTTCGGCGCCCACACCCACGACGTGCTCGACGGCCTGGGCTTCGACGAGAACGCCCGGGCGGGGCTCATCGCCGCAGGTGCCGTGTTCGCCGCCGACGACGGGAGCCAGCCGTGACACCGACAACCGTGACTCATACCGGCCGGCCCAGCGCCGACGAGGCAGCCCGGCTGCTCCGGGCCGGTCTGTTCATCGGTGGCGACTGGGTGGACCGGACGGCGGGTGGCGAGTACGCGCACCACGACCAGACCACCGGTCGTCTGCAGCAGGTCGTGCCACTGGGCACGGCCGACGACGTCGACCACGCAGTTCGTGACGCCCGCGCGGCCTTCCGGACCTGGGGCACTCTCGGTCCGGACCGGCGACGCACGATGCTGTTGAAGCTCGCCGATCTGCTGCGCGAGCACGCGGACGAGATGGCGACGATCGCGACGCTGGAGAACGCGGTCCCCTCCGCGTTCAGCGGCCTCCTCGCCGGTTACGGGCCGGCCGACTGGTTCACCTACTACGCCGGGTGGGCCGACAAGATCGAGGGCACCAGCCTGCGACCGCTCGGCTACGGCGGCTTCGACTACACCGTTCCGGAGCCGTTCGGCGTCATCGCGGTCGTGATCCCCTGGAACGGCCCGGTGACCACGCTGGGCATGAAGGTCGCACCCGCCCTGGCCGCCGGCAACTGCGTGGTGCTCAAGCCGTCGGAGTTCGCACCCTTCACGACGCTTCGCTTCGCCGAGCTCGCCATCGAGGCCGGCTTCCCGCCGGGCGTGATCAACGTCGTGGTCGGTGGCGCAGATGCGGGCGACGCACTCGTGCGGCACCCCGGCATCGACAAGATCAGCTTCACGGGCGGGACGGCGACGGGTCAGAAGATTCTCGCGACGGCGGCCCAGAACGTCGTGCCGACCGTGATGGAGCTCGGGGGCAAGGCGGCGAACGTCGTGTTCCCGGACGTGACGCTGGCGGCTGTGATCCCTCAGGCCGTCATCACCTCGGCCATGCTGTCCGGTCAGTTCTGCGCCTGCCCGTCACGACTGCTCGTGCACACCGACATCTACGACGAAGCCGTCGCGATGGCCGAGGCCACGGCGCAGTGCATCGCCCTCGGGGATCCGTTCGACTCCGAGACCATGGTCGGGCCGATGATCAACGCCGCCCACCGCGAACGGGTCGAGGCGATCATCGAGCGGGCCCGCGCCGAGGGAAACGGACGGTTGCTGTACGGCGGCTCGCGGCCGGATGCCAATCCCGACGGGTTCTTCCTCACCCCGACGGTCTTCGCCGACGTCGACCACTCCTCCCCACTGGCGCAGGAGGAGATCTTCGGCCCGGTGCTGTCGATCACCAGGTTCCGCGACGACGACCATGCCGTGAAGCTCGCCAACGGCACCCGCTACGGCCTCGTCAGCTACGTCTGGACCAACGATCTGACGCGAGCTCACGAGATGGCCGCCCAGCTCCGCTCCGGCACTGTCTCGATCAACGCGATGATGGGCTTCCTGACCCCGAACACTCCCTACGGCGGGGTCGGGGCCAGCGGCTTCGGTCGTGAAGGCGGGCACGAAGGCCTCAAGGAGTTCCTGCGGACCAAGAACGTGTACATCGGCCCGCAGTGACGGCTGCTCTGCGATACCGGCTGCTACACGATGCGGTGCCCGATCGCCCGAAGCACGAAGTCGGTCATCTCCTGAACCACCTCGTCAGGGCTCCGGTCGCCTTCGGAGAGCGAGAAGAGGTGACCGTCGGCCAGAGCTGTGCCCAGCAGGAATGACAAGGTGAAGCGGATCGCCAGTCCGGCGTCCATGATCTGTTCACCTTCGACGGACACGAAGCTGTCGACCACCTCGGCGAAGGCGTCGAACTGCGCATCGAGCGCGACACTCGCCGCCAGGCGGGGCTGACCCCCCTCGTCCTGCTGGCCGAGCATCGTGACGATCAGGTCTCGATGGTCGACGAAGATCCGGAAAAAGCCGCCCACGAAGTGTCGCGCCAATTGCGGCGCCTTCGCGGCGGCGGCGTCGAGATCGGAAGCGCGGACGATGAAGTCGGCGATGAACTCGACGAACGGGTCGAAGACCGCGCGTTCGAACAGCGCGCTCTTGCTGCCGAAGTGCCGGAACAGCATCGGCTCGGTGACACCGGCTCGCTGCGCGATCTCCCGGGTGCTCGTCGCGTGGTAGCCCTTGTCCTGGAAACAGTCGTGCGCCGCCTTCAACAGCAGTTCGCGGACCTCGGACGTCGACCGCCGCAACCGCGGCGTCCCCGCCGCGGTCGTCGCCGTCGCTCGGATTCGGGTCGCCATCGCGGTTAGATAGTGTTCCTCTCTTGACCAGGTAGAGCAAGCGGTCTACTTTATCGAGACAGCCCGCCCCATTGGTCCGCGCGGGGAAGAACACGCAGGTAGACCGCTTGCGACGGCGCGAGGGCGCCGAAATTCCAAGGAGCGGCATGAGCCAGCCCGTCAGCCGGACAGCCACCGTCGACGCCTCGCCGAGCGCGATCCTGAAGGTTCTGACGGACGTCAAGGCCTACCCCCAGTGGCAGAAGGAGGTCGACGAAGTCGAGCTCCTCGCCACCGACGAGCAGGGGCGTCCTCAGACGGTGCGCGTCAACGTCACCGCGATGGGGATGAAGGCGAACTACACCCTCGACTACCGCTACCCCGCGGAGAACGTGTTCGAGTGGAAGCTCGTCGACGGCGACATGATCACCGCCAACGACGCGACCTACACCCTGACCGACAACGGGGACGGCAGCACGAACCTGAACGTCGAGATGCTGCTCGGGGTGAAGTGGAAGCTGCCCGAGTTCATGATCGACCAGATGATCCAGAAGGCCGTCAACGACTACATCAAGGGCATCAAGTCCCAGGCCGAGGTCTGAGCCGTGGCGCGTCCACGCCTGAAGAACAAGGTCGCCTTCATCTCGGGCATCGCTCGCGGCCAGGGCCGCAGTCACGCGATCCGCCTGGCCGAGGAAGGCGCCGACATCATCGGCTTCGACATCTGCGCCCAACTGGAGAGCTGCGCCTATCCCCTGGCCACCCCGGAGGACCTCGAACAGACCATCAAGGCCGTCGAGGCGCTGGACCGCCGGATCGTCGCCGAGCAGGCGGACGTCCGAGACACGGTCGCCGTGCAGCGAGTGTTGGCGCGCGGGCTCGCAGAGTTCGGCCACGTCGACATCGTGTTGGCGAACGCGGGGATCGCCACGATGGTCGGCGAGCACGCCGACGACGACATGGCGTGGCTCGACTCGATCGACGTCATGCTCACCGGCGTCTACAACACGTGCCGGGCGGCGATCCCGCACATGATCGAGCGCGGCCAAGGCGGCGCGATCGTGATCACCAGCTCCACCGCCGGATTGAAGGGGATGGGAACCGGCACTGCCGGCTCACTGGGCTACACCGCGTCCAAGCACGGCGTCGTCGGGCTGATGAAGGCCCTGGCGATCGACCTCGCGCCCCACTTCATCCGGGTGAACACGGTGCACCCGACCGGGGTGAACACTCCGATGGTCGCCAACGAAGCCTTCCTCAATTTCGTCATGGAGCACCCGAAGGAGGCCGAGGGCATGCAGAACTTGATCCCGGTCGCCATGGTCGAACCCGAGGACATCAGCAACGCCATCGCCTGGCTCGTCTCCGACGAGGCGCAGTACGTCACCGGCATCACGATGCCGGTCGACGCCGGTTTCACGATTCGCTGACGCCGTGTCCGACGAGGAGTTCCGACACCCCTCGCACTCCTATCTGGCGGAGGCGGCACCGGAGTTCTTCGAGCGCTACGACGCCGTCGTGCGGATGGCCCTCGCTCTCGACGGGGACGAGGGCCTCGCGCTCCCCCACAAGTACCGCGAGCTGATTGTCATCTGCATGCTGGCGCTGTTGCGTGCTCCCGAGGACGCGATCGCCAACCACATCGGCCGGGCCCTGGGGGCCGGCCTGTCCGAGGCGGAGCTGGTGGAGGGACTGCAGGCGGCATTCGTGCCCGGCGGAGCTCCCGTCCTGATGCATGGCATCCGATCGCTCGTCAGGTATCGGGAGGGCGCATGAGAGGTCTGGACGGCAAGGTTGCGATCGTGACCGGCGGGGCCCGGGGTATGGGTCGCGCGATCGCGGAGCGCCTGATCGAGGAGGGTGTCCGGGTGGTGGTAGCCGACCTCCGGGACGAGGAGGCCACCAAGGTCACCGCGTCACTCGGTGGTCGGGCGCTCCCGCACCACCTCGACGTCACCGACCCCGGCGGGTGGGCGGTCACGGTCACCGCGGCGGTCGAGGAGTGGGGCCGGCTCGACATCCTCGTCAACAACGCCGGGATCTGCCTGAGAACACCACTGGCCGACGACGACCCGACGACGTCCGCATCTGCGTATGCCCAGGTGGTGGCCGTCAACCAGACCGGCCCCTTCCTGGGGATCCAGGCCGTTGTTCCCGCGATGTCCCGGAGCGGCGGCGGCTCGATCGTCAACATCTCCTCGATGGACGGCTTCGTCGGTGTCCCGGGCATCAGCGCGTACATCTCGAGCAAGTTCGCGATGCGCGGGCTGACCAAGGTGGCGGCGCTGGAACTCGCCCCACACCGGATTCGGGTGAACTCGGTACATCCGGGCTACATAGACACCCCCATGCTCTCCGAGGCCGGTCTCGACGCGGCTTCCCTCGATCGCTGCGCCCAGCAAATACCCTTGGGCCGTGTCGGCTCGGTGTCGGACATCGCCGCTGCGGTCGCCTTCCTGGCGTCCGACGACAGCGCCTACTGTTCAGGCACCGAGTTGCTGGTGGACGGCGCTCTGCTGGCAGGGCGACGACTGGCGGGAGAAGGGTTGCACTGATGGCGCGCGGCAACACGACGAGTGAGGCGCGTCTGAACTTCTCGGAGCCCATCGTCGTGAAGTCGGTGCCCGACGAGATTCAGCACAAGATCCTCTCGCTGCTGTCGGACCGCAAACTGCTACCCGGCGACCGACTGCCGGCCGAGCGGGAACTGGCCAGTGCGCTGCGGGTGTCCCGCACCACCCTGCGGGACGCGCTGCGGGGTCTCGCCGCCCGCGGCGTCCTGGAGTCACGCGCAGGATCGGGCTGGTACGTCCAACTCGATGCCAGCAGCATCGATGTAGCCATTGCCCTGCACTTCGAGCTCTCCGACCTTGCGGTCGACCAGATCCTCGAGGTGCGGCGGGCCTTCGAACCCGCGGTGGCCTACCACGCCGCGACGGGACGCACCGACGTCGAGCTCGCACGCATGCGCGAGTTGATCGAGGCGATGGAGCATCCTGACAGCGGGGACACCTACCTCAAGCTCGCGGACGAGTTCCATCTGCTCGTGGCCACGGCCACGCACAACCCGTTCTTCCTCATGGCGTTACGCCCGGTGGTCGACCTCATGAGCCAGACCCGCCACGCCGACCCGGCCTGGGAGGGCAAGGCCTCGCAGACGGAGCACCGGGAGCTTCTGGCAGCGCTCGAGGCCCAGGACCCGGAGCGCGCCGCCGCCGCGATGGCCACGCATCTCGGCGGGGCGATCACCCGCTCCTGGGTCGGTCGCTAGACCACCACCTCGAGGACCCCGTTGGTCAGCACCGGCCTGTCGCCGACGCTCGACGTGAACAACAACCGGTCACCGTCCTCCCACACCGAAGTGGTGAGGACGTCGCCCGGGGTGACGATGCCGCTGAAGCGGGCGCGGTAGGCGCGGACACGCTCGACCGCGCCGCCGAGCGCTGCGTCGACAACGGCCTTGCCGACGACGCCGTAGCTGCACAGTCCGTGCAGGATCGGGGCCTCGAACCCGGCCTTCCGGGCGAACTCGGGATCGGCGTGCAGCGGGTTGAGATCACCGGAGAGCCGGTAGAGCAGCGCCTGCGCCGGGTCGGTGGATGAGCGCAGCGTGTGATCCGGGGACCGGTCGGGGACCGCAACCGTCGTGTCGGGCCCGGGCTCCCCGCCGAACCCGCCCTCACCTCGAAGAAACATCGTGAGCCGGTTGATGAACTGCACCTGCCCGTCCTCGTCCGCCGAGTTGACCTCGAGGACCACGAGCGCGTTCTTGCCCTTGTCCCACACCTCGGCTACCCGCGTCGTCGACGTCACTGACCCGCGTTTGGCGATGGGGCCGTTCACGCGTACTTCGTGCTCGGCGTGCAGCAGCCGGCTCAGGTCGAAGTCGATACCGGGGAAGTCGTTCGGGTCGCCGATCGCCTTGAGCCCCGGCACCACCGCAAAGGTCGGCAGGACGGTGAGGCCCTGCTCGTACACGTACCGCAACTCCGCCGGGTCGGTCGGTCGCTCCCGGCCGGCCCCGAGCCCGAGTTGATACAGGATCACGTCGGTGGCCTGCCACGTCGTCCGGACCGGAGCGGCCTCGGCCCCCAGCGCCTTCTCGGGGTCGATCGGCATGCGTGGTTCTCCTTCTGTCGGGGTCGCGGGGAGAGTCCTACTCTCGTTGACAAGATAGCGCTACTTCAATAGATTGGTTGGACCAGTGGTCCACACAACCAATGAAGCAACACCGGTCCAACCAAGGAGTCCGCCGTGAAGATCGCCCCGCTGTTCCTCGCTCCTACGCCGGACCCGACCAAGTCCTTCGTCGAGCGCTACGAGGAGATCTACCGCCTCGTCGAGTACGCGAACGAAGCACAGATGGAATGCGTGTGGTTCACCGAGCACCACTTCTCGGACTACGGCTACAGCCCGAACCCGCTGATGATGATGGCCGAGGCCGCCCGGCGGGCTCCGGATATTCGCCTGGGCGCCGCGGTGGCGGTCCTCCCCCTCTGGCACCCGGTCCGGCTCGCCGAGGACATCGCGTTCCTCGACTGCGTGAGCGGGGGACGCGTCGATATCGGCATCGGTCGTGGTTACCAGCCGCTGGAGTTCGCGGTGTTCGGGGCGGATCTGGCCAACAACCGCGGCATGTTCGCCGAGTCCCTGAAGATCATGAAGAAGTGCTGGACGGAGGACGACTGGTCCTTCGAGGGCAAGCACTGGCAGATCCCGGAGACCACGGTCTTCCCGCGTCCTGTCCAGAACCCGATTCCGTTCTGGATGGCGGCCACGACTCCGCCCTCGATCCGGGGCGCCGTCGAGATGGGCTACCACCTGTGCACCGGTACCGGGGCCCTGCTGGACGAACTCGAGCAGCGCAATGCATTCATCGACGCCTGCTTCGACGAGCTCGGCCGGTCATCCGAAGGCATCCACCGCTCGGTGAACAAGTTCATCCTCTGCACGAACGACCCGTCCGAGGTGGACCTGGCGATCCGCGAGTCGAAGTGGCAGATCCGGGTGTCGCGTGACCTGACCAGCGGCACCAACCCGCCCGGCGGCCGGAACCCTGCTCCCCCGTTCAAGGGCGAGCCCAACGACGAGATCTGGAAGCAGCGTCTCATCGTCGGCACCCCCGAGGAGTGTCTGGAGATCATCCGCGCGCACGCCGAGGTGGGCATCAGCTACATCAACGCCCTGTTCGACTTCGGTGGCGTTCCGCACGACGTCGTCCAGCGCTCGATGAAGCTCTTCACCGAGGAGCTCATGCCGGAGATGGAGAGCATCAAGCCGCGCGTCAGCACCCCGGAGGAGCGCGCCGCCAATGCGGAGGTCTTCGTCAACCGCGGCGATCGCTACACCGGCGTCTGATCCGCCATCAACTCGGAGAGTAGGAGCGAGACGCAGGTGTCGAACCGTTTCGGTGAGGTGGTCACGCGGGCATCCCAGGAACCGGGGTTCCGCGGCAAGATGGTCTGGTTCCCGGAGAAGGTCATCCGGGAATACGAACTCGACGAGGCGGAGGCTCGCGCGGTCCGCACCGGGGACTACAGCGAGCTGCCGCTGTCCGACGAGATCCTGGCGCTCGCCAACCAGGTCTTCGATCTCCACGACCTGCACGCCGGCGAGTAGCACAGGTCGTTGGTGCACGCGACCGGCAGCTGGACGGCCGGGCTAGGCGAACTCTCCTATCGACGGGAGGGCGACCCTGCCCGGCCATCGGTCGTTCTGATCCACGCTGTCGGTACATCCACGCACCTGTGGGACGGCGTCATTCCGATCCTCGCCGCCGAGGTCGACGTGGTCGCGATCGACCTGCTCGGTCACGGGGCCTCCTCCGACCCGCGCCGAGATCTGACCATTCCGGAGCACGCCGACGCAGTCGCGGGACTGGTCGAGCACCTGGGGATCGACCCGGTCACCCTCACCGGTTGTTCACTCGGCGCACTGATCGCGCTGGACGTGGCGGCCCGTCGTCCCGGGTTGGTGTCATCGCTGGTCCTCAACGGCTGCCCGGGATGGCACCTGGAGTCGCAGCGCACCGAGCGCCTGATCTCGATCGCGGAGCGCCTGGGACCGTCCGGCCGGCCCGGCCCGGACTTCGGTCTGGCCGGCACGGCCCGCCCACCCAGCGCCGAGGTCGCCGCCCGCCGGATGGAGGACCTGCAGCGTTGCGGTCGCTGGTTCCTGAGCTCCTGGTGGGCCATGGCCGCGTTCGACCCCGTCCCACGCCTCGAGCACATTCGATGCCCCACGCACCTTGCGATGGGCGAATCGGACTTTCACCTGGCCACGAGCTCGACGTTGACCGAGGGCATCAGCGACGTCCGGCTGTCGGTCATCCCCGGCGCCGGCCATCTCACCCCGTTCGACGATGCCCGGGCGATCGCGCGGCTGGTACTGGACAGCGTGCGATGATCCGTGGCCTCGCCCTCACCGTGGTGACGGCCCTGACCGCGTCGCTGGCGCCAACGGCGGCCCAGGCTTCGACGCCGACAACGCAGTGCCGGCAGACCCAGGTGCCGGTCCAGGTGACGGGCACTCAGGAGCAGTTGTCCGCCACTCTCTGCGACCCCGGGGACGCAGGAACGGTTCTCGTTCTGTTTCCCGGCGCCTCCTACGACAGCAGCTATTGGGACTTCCCGGTCCGGCCGCGCACGTACTCGCAGGTTCGTTCGCTCACACAGGCGGGCTTCGCTACCCTCGCCCTCGATCCGTTCGGGAACGCCGACAGTTCGGCCCCGCTGAGCCCTCGCCTCAACGCATCGGTCGAGGCCGCTGCGCTTCATCAGGTGGTCAGCGCGCTGCGTGAAGGACGCGTGGGCCGGGCGTACTCGCGTGTGGTGCTCGTGGGGCACTCGCTCGGGTCCACGATCGTCGCCCTGACCGCCGCGCGGTACGACGGCATCGACGGTGTGGTGCTGACCGGGCTCCTCCACCGCTTCGATCCCGTCGACACAGTTGCGTTGTTCACCCGCGGATTCGCGCCGGCCGCGTCCGACCCCAAGTTCGCCGATCGCGGCCTTGACCCGGGCTACCTGACAACGGTTCCCGGTGCCCGCGCCCGGTTCTTCAACGCGCTCACGACCGAGCCCGACGTGCTCGCTGCCGAGGAACTGACCCGCGGGGTCTTTCCCGCGACCGATGTTCCCGATGCGGGTGTCCTCATCGAGTTGCTGCCCACGACGGGGCTCATCGACGTTCCGGTCCTGCTGGCGGTCGGCGAGGCCGATCGCATCATGTGCGGGACGCCGCCGACCGGCACCGACTGCTCGAGCGCCGCGACCGTCCGGTCCGCCGAGGCTCCTTGGTTCTCGGCCGCGGCCCGGCTCCAGGTCTTCGTCCTCCCCGGGGCGGGTCACAGCCTGACGACGGCGCCCGGCACGCGGCAGTATCAGCGCGCGGTGATCGACTGGGCGCGCTCCTACGTCGAAGCCGACGGGGGGGTGCGATGAACGCGTCGGTCGGCGTTCGTGGTCTGGCTGCCCACGCGGCGGCGACGCCGCATCGCCTCGCCCTCGCCGAGCCGGCCACGGGTCGGAACAGTACGTTCGTCGAGCTGCACGAGGAATCAACCCGGCTGGCCCACGCCTACCTGCGCCTGGGAGTGCGTACGGACGCCCCCGTGGCGGTGATGCTCCCGAACTCGATCGAGTTCTTCGTCGCTGCGCAGGCAGCCGCGAACGCGGGCGCGCCCTACGTGCCGGTCAACTGGCACCTCAAGGCTGACGAGGTCGCCTACATCCTGCGGGACTCCGGGGCCGCGGTCCTGGTCACGACCCCGGACCTGGTCCCTCTCGTTCGATCGGCCCTGACCGAGGTGCCGCACTGCACCGTCATGACCACCGACGACCTGCCGGATGTTCTGGCCGGCGAGACCACGACGCCGCTGGCGGGGTGGCCGGTCGCGCGCTGGATGTACTACACATCCGGGACCACGGGCCGGCCCAAAGGGGTCGTGCACGGCGGCTTCGACCCCAAGCTGATGGCCGCGTTCGAGAATGCGATCGCCGACCTGTGGGACCTGACCGCCGCCGACAGCTACCTGCTCGCCGGACCCGCCTATCACGCCGGGCCGGGCGGGTACGCCGGGACGACTCTGTACGTCGGCGGCACCGTCGTGGTGATGCCGCAGTGGGACGCGGCCGAGGCGTTGCGACTCGTCGGGGAGCACCGGATCACGGTGTCGTTCCTGACGCCCGCGCATTTCATCCGGTTGCTGGACCTCCCTGGGTCGTGCTGGCGCCGCGCGGACCTGACCAGTCTCCGCCTGATCGTTCACGGCGGCGCGCCGTGCCCGCCCGCCGTCAAGCGTCAGATCATCGACCTTGTTCCCGGCGAGGTTGCCGAGGTGTACGGGGGCAGCGAGGGCGGCGGCACCCGGATCTACTCCCAGGACTGGCTCGCCCACGAGGGCAGCGTCGGGACGGCCTGGCCGGGCAGCGAGATCCGCATCCTGGATGAGGCCGGTCGGTCCCGGCCCGTTGGCCAGGACGGCCTTGTCTATCTGAGGACTCCGGCGCCCACGCGTTTCCACTACCACCGCGATGCCGACAGGACGGCGACGGCCTGGCATGCCGACGCGTTCACTCTCGGCGACATCGGTCACCTCGACGCCGACGGCTATCTCTATCTGACCGGGCGTTCCGCGGACCTTCTGCTCTGGAACGGGACGAACATCTATCCGCGCGAGATCGAACTGGTCCTCGAAAGCCACCCCGCGGTGGTGGACTGCGTCGTGGTGGGCCGCCCGAGCGAACGGGAGGGCGAGATCCCGGTGGCCGTCGTCGAGCTTCGGGAGCCCACGCCGGACGACGAGCTGACCCGCCACTGCCGCGCTGGACTTGCCGATTTCAAATGCCCTCGCGAGTTCGTCCACGTCGACGCGATCCCGCGCGACCCGAACGGCAAGGTCCGCCGGCACGAACTGACTCGCGAACTGTTCGCGTCCACCGACTAGCGACCAGGACCTCCGATCCGCCGCGAACCTCATGCCGAGGGCAACAGGGAGCACCCATGCACAGGACTGTCTTCGACCCGGACCACGAGGCGTTCCGGGCCAGCGTCGCCGAGTTCGTCGACCGTACGATCCGTGGCCAGGCGGACAAGATCCGCAGCGAGCGTCTGATCCCCCGCGAGGTCTGGCGCGAGGCAGGACGACAAGGCTTCCTCGGGCTGGCCGTTCCGGAGCAGTTCGGGGGCGGCGGGAGCACGGACTATCGCTTCAACGCCGTGCTCATCGAGGAACTGGCCAAGCAGGCCGTCGCGTACGCGTCCTCGCTCGACATCCACGCCGGGATCGTTGCGCCCTATCTGGTCGAACTGGGCACGGACGAGCAGAAGCAGCGGTGGCTACCGCGCTTCTGCACCGGCGAGCTCATCACCGCCATCGCCATGACGGAGCCGTCCGGAGGTACGGACCTGGCGGCCCTACGGACCTCCGCGGTCCGCGACGGCGGTGACTGGATCCTCAACGGCGCGAAAACCTTCATCACCAACGGCGTCGGTGCCGACCTGGTCGTCGTCGCCGCGAGGACCGGACCCGAACCGGGTGCGCGGGGCATCACGCTGTTCGGCGTCGAGTCCGGGATGCCGGGCTTCGACCGTGGACGCAAGCTCGACAAGGTCGGACAACACGAGGCCGACACCGCTGAACTGTTCTTCGCCGACGTGCGGGTACCCGACAGCAACCGGATCGGCGAGGTCGGGGCCGGATTCACGGCCATGATGAACCGACTCCCGCAGGAAAGACTCGGGTGCGCGGTGATGAACATCGCCAACGCGGCCCAGATCCTGAGCGAAACGGTCACCTACGCCCGCGAACGCTCCGCGTTCGGCCAGCCCATCGGCTCCTTCCAGCACAACAAGTTCGTTCTCGCAGAACTGGACACCAAGGTCGAGGTCACGCAGGCCTTCGTCGACTCGTGTCTCACGGCCCGCTCCACCCATGCGCTCGATCCCCTCGACGCAGCCAGGGCCAAGTGGTGGACGGCACAGGTCCAGAACGATGTGCTGGACACGTGCGTCCAACTGCACGGCGGATACGGGTACATGGACGAGTACCGCGTCGCGCGCGCGTGGACGGACGCCAGAGTCACCAAGATCTGGGCCGGTTCCAACGAGATCATGAAAGAACTGATCGGTCGTCGGCTCGGGCTATGACCCCGTTCACCCGTAGGCGAATCCCCACGTCGCGGAGGTCCCCGTGCCCGCGTGGGTGATCTATACCTCCATGCCCCTGATCGCCGCTGCGATCGGCTACATCACCAAACGGGTCGCGGTCGAGATGATGTTCCGGCCGCTCACCTTCGTGGGGATCCCCCCGGCCCTCGGCTGGCAGGGGGTCATCCCCCGGTACGCCCCCCGAATGGCGACCACGCTCACCGACATCATGCTCTCCCGCCTGCTCACCACCCGGGAACTGTTCGAACGCGTCGATGCGAAGCACCTCACGGCGCAGCTGCAGGAGCCGATGCGCCGGACCATCGACGAACTGACGCGCGAGTTCATGACGCGACATCAGCCACTCGTCTGGGAGTCGATGCCCGAAGTCGGGCGCAAGGCCGTGATCTGGTCCGTCCAGCGGCAAGCACCGAAGATGGTCGAGCGCCTGGTCCTCGACCTGCAGCGCGACCCGGACAAGATCATCGACCTGCGCGCGGTCGCGGTGGACGCCCTCACCCGTAACCCCGCCACGTTGGTGAAGTTGCTCCGCCAGATCGGGACGAACGAGTTCACGTTCATGATCCGGATCGGAGCACCGTTCGGTCTGGTCCTCGGCGCCGTCCAGGCCGGGGTCTGGTACTACACGCACAACACGTGGATCGTTCCGATCTTCGGTGCGTTCGTCGGCCTGGCCAGCGACTGGCTGGCGCTGCAGATGATCTTCCGGCCCGTGCAGCCGAGGCGGATCGGCCCGGTACGGCTGCAGGGGGTCTTCCACCGCCGGCGCGTGCACGTCATCAACGACTACTCGCGACTACTCGCCGAGGAGATCCTCACGCCCGCCAACCTCATCGACGCCATGCTTACCGGGCCGCAGGCGGACCGTCTTCTTTCGCTGATCGAACGCGAGGTCGACTCCGCCGTCAACGCTCAGATGGGCCTCGCGAAGCCGCTGGTCGTCCTGGCCGTCGGCGGACGTCACTACCAGCAGATGCGCGAGGACATCGTCCACTCCGCCGTCGCGCGTATGCGCGGCGCCTTCGACGAGGTCGGTGCGTACGCAGCGGAAGCCCTCGACATCAGCGGAGTGATCAAATCCAAGATGAGTCAGATGACCGACGAGGAGTACGAGAACCTGCTCCGTCCAGCGTTTCGCCAAGCCGAGTGGAAACTCGTCGCTGTCGGCGGGCTTCTCGGTTTCCTGATCGGTGAACTCCAGGTGCAACTGCTCCTGAAGTGATTCGGGGCGATCAGGCCCCGACCATCTCCTCGCCGAGGTAACGCTCGAAGATGTCCGTCCCCTGCAACTCCGACGGATCTCCGGCGAACATGACCCGGCCCTTCGCAAGCAGGTAGACATAATCCGCCAGCGCCAACGCCCGGGCCACGTACTGCTCGACGATCAGCAGGCTGGTGCCCTCGGCCACGAGCATCTTCAGGAAGTGGAAGATCTCGTCGACGATGACCGGGGCAAGGCCCATCGAGACCTCATCGAGGAGCACCAGCGGCGCCTTCTGGGCGTACGCCCTCGAGGTCGCGAGCATCTGCTGTTCGCCGCCGCTCATCGTTCCCGCGATCTGGTTCAACCGCTGTCCGAGCCGAGGAAACGCCGAGATCGCACGCTCGATGGCATCGGAGTCGTCCCCCGGCCGCTGGAACAGTCGAAGGTTGTCCCGCACTGTCATCCCGGGGAAGACCGAGCGACCCTCGGTGATGTGGCACATGCCATGGCGCACGCGCCAGTCCGGCGATCGGCCAGTCACCTCGGCGCGGTCGAGGTAGACCTGACCGGAGCGGGGTGTCAGCAGGCCGGACGCCGTCGAGAGCAGTGTGGTCTTGCCCGCTCCGTTCGGACCGAGCAACGCGACCACGCGCCCACTGGGCACGACCAGGTCGACATCGCGCAGCGCGACGGTGTTGCCGTAGGCGGTGGTGATTCCCGACAGTTCGAGCCTCACGACGTTGCCTCCGCGCTTTCCCCGAGGTACGCGGTGCGAACGGTTTCGGAGTCGCGGACCTCTCCGGGCGAGCCAGTGAAGATGAGGTTCCCGAAATCGAGCACGTAGATGTACTCGCACAGCTGCATGACCAGGCTCATGTCGTGCTCGACGAGCAGAATCCCGGTCCGCTCGTTCATCACCGAGCGGAGCACCTCACCGAAGCGTTTGGTCTCCTCCTCGTCCAGACCGGAGGACGGTTCGTCGAGCAACATCACCTGGAAGCCGCCCGTGAGTACGCGGGCCAGCTCGACCAACCGCTTCTGCCCGATGGAGAGCATCCCCACCGGGCGGTCGGCGATGTCGGCGATGCCGCACCGGTGCAGCGCCTGCTCGGCGGTCTCGATGATCTGGCGCTGCTGCGCTCGCGCACCACCGAACTGACGGAGCGGGTTGCGGCCGATCGTGCGCGCTTCGAGACCGAGCGCGACATTGGTCAGGACGTCCATCGCCTCGCACACCTCCACACGCTGGAAGGTGCGTCCGAGGCCCCGTCGCGCGCGTCCACTGGCACCGATGCGCGACACATCCGACCCGAGCAACGAAAAGGTCCCGTTCGTGGGCTTGAGCAGGCCACTGCATGCGTTGAAGGTCGTCGTCTTGCCCGCGCCGTTCGGTCCGATCAGGCCGGTGACGCGCCCGAGCGGAGCGTCGAGGTCGACCTTGGACACGGCCACATGACCGCCGTAGACAACCCGGACGTCGCGAACGGCCAGTCCCTCAGGCAACCCGTGCTTGTCCGCGGCGACGCCGACACTCTCCGCAGCAACAGTCATGATCGGCTCCCCGTCAACTCACGCGCCGGCTCGCGCGCCGGCCGGGGCACTTGCGCGCGGTCCCGCACCGGGCTCCGAGCAGCGCGATGTTCGGTCTCCCGCGCCGCCGAACCGAACCAACTGACCAGCTGGGGGCGGCGCGCCAACACGAGCGCGGCGCCCATCGCAAGCAGACCGAACATCAGGGACTGCTTGTCCTGGGTGAGTTCGTTGACGTAGCCCGGCAGGACGGCGAGCAACAGCGCCGCCAGGATCGGCGAGATCAGCACTGAGGTGCCACACAGAACCAGGACCGTCAGCAACAGCAACGAGTTGATCGGCGGGAACGTGGTACCCGACACCGAGCCGTACTGAGTGACCATCATGGCGCCCGCGATGCTCGCGATGAACGCCGAGAGGCAGAACACGATCAGGCGGGTGACCGGAGTGGACAACCCGTGGGTGTTGAGCATCGTCGGGGCCTGCGCCATCGCCCGCAGCACCCGGCCCAGGCGGCCGCGCGAGACCGCATACGTGATGCCGAATGCCACGGCCGCGATAGCCAGGTACAGGTAGTACAACTCCTTGTCGTTCGAGCCGTCCAGGAAGGCCCAGTCCGGCCGGGGTGAGCTGATCGTCGGATCGCGACCGAACATCAGCTCGCTTTGGAAGACGACGCTCTGCATGAGGATGCCGAAGCCGAGGGTCACCAGTGCGAGGTAGATGCCGGACAGTCGGATTGCCGGGATCGCGATCAGCGCGCCGACGGGAACCGAGGCCAGGCCGGCGATGAGGAGGGCCAGCAGCCACGGCACGTCGCGGCCGACCAGGTGCGCCATCGTGGTGGCGCCGAGCGCGGCGAACGAGAGCTGGCACAGCGAGATCTGCCCGGACAGCCAGACGAGCAGGGCCAGCGAACTGAACAGCACCGCGTAGGTCAGCGCATTGATCCAGACGGGCAGGTAACTGCCCACGAACTGCGGCAGGGCGATCAGGAGAGCCGCCGCCACCGCGATCACCGCAAGGTTGGTGTTACGGCTGTACCGCTTGGGAGCCGATGCGAGCTGCTGGAAGGACAGCTTCTGCTGGGGCAGCTTGCGCGCCGGGATCACCAGTAGCGCGATGATCAGGATGACGAACGGCATCGAGGAGGGCAGACCGCTCCAGGGCGCGGAGTTGAAGTACTTGGTCGAGACGCTGGACGCGACCCCGACCACGAGCCCGCCGGCGAAGGTGAGCGGCAGGCTGCTGAATCCACCGATCGCGCACGCACCGAAGGCTTGCACGACCAGGAAGGTGAGCAGCGCCGCGTCCAGGCCCAGGGTCGGCGCGAGCAGGATGCCGGACACAGCAGCGAACGAGGATCCGATCATCCAGGACACGTAGCGGATACGCGAGGGCCGATCCCCGGACAGCGAGATCAGGGTCGGATTGTCGACGACCGCGCGCATCGAGATGCCGAACCGTGTTGTCCGCATGAACACGTAGAGGCCGATGGCGGCGGCCAGCGCGATGCCGGCCGAGATCAGCTGGGCCTGCGTCACGAGCACGCCGGAGATCTCGTAGCTCTTCTGCGGCAGGAACTGCGGGAAGAGCCGCTGCGTCGCGCCGTACTGGACGAACAGGAAGCCGGTGACGCCGAGGAAGACCCCGACGGTCAACGCAACGGAGATGATCTGGGGCAGGCCCGCAAAACGCATGGTCAGCCGGTCCAGCACCAGACCACCGACCACGCCGAAGAGACCCACGGTGACAAGAGCCGCGAGCGGCCACGACCAGCCGTGGTTCACGTGCAGGCTGTAGAAGCTGTAGGTGGCGGCCGCTGCGATGGCGCCGTGGCCGAAGTTGAAGACGCCTGAGGTCCGGTAGGTGAGGACGAGCCCGATAC
This sequence comes from Sporichthya brevicatena, assembly GCF_039525035.1. Classification (NCBI taxonomy): domain Bacteria; kingdom Bacillati; phylum Actinomycetota; class Actinomycetes; order Sporichthyales; family Sporichthyaceae; genus Sporichthya; species Sporichthya brevicatena. The sequence goes on along the minus strand of NZ_BAAAHE010000002.1, from coordinate 4,275 downwards.
CGGCCAAGCCGTAGAGGGACCCGGACACCAGGCCGAGGACGATGTAGGGAGCGAGTTCACTCATGGTTCGCACACCTCGCACGCGGTGAGGTCGGCCTGGGCGAATTCCCCCTGCGAGCCGCGCACCGTGGGTTTGCCGACGGCGAGCGGACAGCCCGGCAGGTGGTAGTGGCTCATACCCTCGGCGGCGACGACGACGCCCACCGGAAGGGACACCCCCTCCTCAGGCCGGAGCTCCGGTGCGAGAGGCCGCGTTCCGGTGAACCGCGGAACCTGCCCGAGCAGATCGACCCGCACCGCGGCGACGGTCCGGCGGCCACGGAGAACGTGCAGCGCGTTCGCGGCCCCGAGCACGATCAGCCCGGCTATGCCGACGTTGAGCCAGTCGAGCATGTCTCCCGTGTGCGCCTCACCGCTGCCTTGATACCAGGAGAACCCGATGACCACGCCTCCGAGCGCATTCAGCGCGACCACGACCGCCAGATGTCGGGGACTCCACAGCGGGTCCTTGGTGGTGGCCGTGACCCGTGCAGCCCGCGACCGCGCGCTCCGAGCTCCGGTTTGCGCCACGACGTGAGTCGCCATCAGATTGATGAGTGAGCGCCGGCCCGGGTTGCCGGGGCGGGTCGGCCCGCCGACACCTCGACCCCGTCCACACCCGCCAGCGCCGCGACGGCATCGCCCAGTTGCTCGCTGATCTCATCCAGCTTCCGCCACTCGTCCCGCAGATCGGCCGAGAGCCACAGGGTCGCACCGACACCCAACGCCATCAGTCCGAAAAGTCCACCCGAGGCCAGGTACGGGATCTGTTGCGTGGCCAGCGCCGAGTCGCTGATCCCCACCCATCCGAGGAGGAACAGGACACCGGCGATCACGACCAAGGCGACCGCAGCGGCGCGGTCCCATTGGTGCCGGAGCCAGCGAACGAGGTCGTTCATGGTGTTCCCATCTGATCGGACGGTGCAATGACCGAGGACGGCTTATCCCCAGCGGCGGATGACGACGGCACTCGCGCCGGCGACCGCGGCACCGAAGACCACCATCAGGTACAGCCCGTTGATGTCCCAAGCGCTGCTCAGGTCACCTCCGGCGACGGCCGGGACGAAGTTCTGCGTCGGCACCTGCGCCGGCAGCGCCGCAGCATCGGGCAGCGACGCGGACGGGAGGAAGCCGGCTGCCGCGTCGAGCCCGGGGACCGGCAGGGTCGAACCCGGCGCAGCGGAGCCGTCGACCCCGACCGGGACCGCACCTGCTCCAGCGTCGCCGCTCCCGGCCCCCGTGGGCTGGGTTCCCTGCAGAGACGCCGTCGCCAGACCGAGGTTGATCGTGTACGTTCCGGGCCCCGTGGTCACGCCGGGCAGCTCCAGCGGCCCGGTGATCTGGATCGTCGGCGCGGTGATCGAGGTCGGAGTCTTCTGCGCGGCGACGACCGTCACCTGATGACCGGTGCCGGCCATGAACGCGGCGAAGGCTTCATTGATCTGCTGCGGGCCCTGGCCCGGTGTCCCGGTGAAACCGCGGTCGGTGAGCCCGACGGGCAGTCCACCGATCTTGACCCCGGACATCTCCATCGAGCTGCTCGGCGTGACCAGACCGCTCGGATCGAGTTTCTGGCTGGCGACCGACCGGATCTCCCCGAAGCTGATCGGACCTACGGCCAGGCCCTGGATGACGACCGTCGAGGTCGAGACCACACTGCCGTCCAACTGCTTGTTCACGGCGGCGCGCGACGTCACCAGCGCGACGTTGCCCAGACCGGCGGGTTGAAAGCCGGCCGAGGCGAAGGACTCGCTGGAGGTGGAGTCGGTGCTGGAGGTCAGCTTGTAGGGACCGGCGCCGATCTCCTGCTCAGGAGTGGAGGAATTGGTCGTGACCGCCAAGGGGTACGCCGGTACCTCGAACGGGACGGGGATCGGTGGGAGCCCGGCAGCGCCGGCCGAGAAGAGACCAGCTCCCAGGCCCGGCAGAGTGGGGAGGAATCCACCCGGGTCCGGGAAGGTCGCGTACCCGCGCCCGCCTTCGAAGGAACTCAGTACCGCCTGCGCCGTCGGCCCACCGCCGTCGAAGGGCGTCGAGGTGCCGATGAAGCCGGGCAAGGTCTCCGTAATCTGCACCCCGGTGGCGGCAGCGGCCGCGTTGAAGGCCGGGTTGGCCGCATCTGCAGCCGGAGCGGTGGCCGAGAGGAACGCCCCGATGCTGACCGGGATGACACCAGCGACCGCGGTGCGTCGCATCAGCGTGCGGCGCCCACGCGCGCGATTCGATTCGGACACGGGATTTCTCCTCACCACCAACAGGACCATTGGTTGGACCACTTGGTACTCGGAAGCGTACGCGGGTCGATGCGACGTGGCAACGGGCCGCGTCGCCCCTCTCGGAGTCGACCGAGCCCTCGCCGCCCGCAACTGAGCACCATTGAACCCGAAATCTGGTGGCCGAGGTCACAAATAGGTTGCTGGGAGGAGATTATTACTTCCTTGTAGGGGAGGATCCTGCGGGGCCGATCGGAGCTCGACGGGGGTTGCGGCGCTTGACACCTCAGCCCCGAGACGTAGCATCGACCTCACTATTGGTCTATTGGACCGACCAATTTTTGCGAGCCTCGACGATTTGGCGACCACATGACTTCGACGGCGAAGTTCGTAGCGGCCCTGACCGCCACGACCCTTCTGATGACTGCGTGCGGTAACCGGCTCGAGGAGACCGAGCTGATGCAGGCCCAGCGCGGGGAGGTGGCCGGCGCCGTCGCCAACGCGGGTTCCGATCAGACCGGCGGCGTGGTCGCGGGCGCGGTTCCCGGCGCGGTGGACACGCCGACGGGCACCAGTAACGCGGCCGCCGGTGCCGCTCCCGCGGCGACGACGGCACCTGGTGCCGGGTCCGCCGGCATGCCGGCGAGCGGCGCCGGTACTACCAACCCCGGAACCACCAACCCTGGTGGCGGCAAGCCGGGTCAGAACAAGGGCGGCGGGACCTCCGGAGCCACCAGCCCGGCCGCCTGCACGGGGTCGTCGTCCACCATCCATATCGCCTCGATCGGACAGCAGTCGGGCGTCATCGGCGCGGTGGTGCAGGACGGCCCCCGCACCGTGGCTGCCTGGGCCGCGATGATCAACGCCAACGGCGGCCTGAACTGCCACCCGATCAAGTACACGATCGCCGACGACGGTGGCGACCCGGCCAAGCATCAGGCACTGGTCCAGCAACTCGTCGAGCAGCAAGGGGTGAGCGCCTTCGTCTACACGGTTGCTCCGATCACCGGTGGCGCATCCAAGGACTACCTGACGAAGAAGCGGATCCCGACGATCGGCAGCACCACCACGGAGTCCTGGTTCTACGAGAGCCCCATGTACTTCCCGCAAGCGACGTCGGGACCCGACATCTTCGAGGCGACCTTCGCGTCGGTCGCCGGCGTGGCCGCACCCAAGAAGAAGATCGCCACTATCAGCTGCATCGAGGCTGCGCTGTGCTCCGGCGTCTATGCCCTGGCGGAACAGTTCACCGAGCGCCACGGACTGGAACTGACCTACCGCGGCCAGGTCTCGATCACACAGCCGGACTACACGGCTAGCTGCCAGAACGCGAAGACCTCCGGTGCTGAGGTCTTCTACGTCGGCACCGACACGGCATCCCTGCAACGGGTCGGCCGATCGTGCCAGAGCATCGGCTACAAGCCGGTCTTCGCAACCACCCACGTGGTCGGCGCGCCGTACCTGGTGAAGGACGCCACCATGGAGGGCCTCATCGTCAGTCAGTCGGTGATCCCCTGGTTCGCCACCCAGAACCCCGAGGTCAAGCGCTACCAGGACACCTTGGCCCGCTATGCCCCAGGGATTGCGCCGAGCGCCGCCTCGATCATGGGGTGGGTCGCCGCTCAGGTGTTCGCGAAGGGACTGAGCGGCGCGCCGACGACGAACCTGACCCAGCAGCAGGCCAGTCAGGCACTGCTGGAAGGGCTCTGGAAGATCAAGGATGACGATTTCAACGGCACGACCGCGCCGCTGACCTTCAAGAAGGACCAGATCGCCGCGAAGCGCCTGTGTTACTGGTCGGTTCAGATCAAGGGCGGGAAGTTCATCAGTCCTGACAACTTCAAGCGCAACTGCGCGGCCCCCCGAGCCTCGTAACGATCGGGCGGTCTGCATATCTGCTTGAGTGCAGTAAGCCTTACCAGTCCGGGGAACTGACGATCAGTTCGCTCAACGGATGTGGGTCAGTGGCGACGGCCTGCTGGAGCAGGCGGTAGAAGAGCATGCCGCGGGCGCTGGAGTTGCG